>JAJDDR010000055.1 GCA_029260255.1 Phycisphaerae bacterium | reverse complement strand
AAGTTGCACGCACCCGCGATGCACTCGCCCCAGACGCAGACATCGTCCGTGATGCCGTTGCCGTCGACGTCGACACACTCGTTGGCCGTGCCAAGCGGGCAACTGGGGCCGTCCGAAACACACGAGATGTTCAAGTCATCGGCACCGCTGATCGTTCCGCTGGTCGAGAAGGCACCCACTCGGATGAGATAGGTGTTACCGGATGTAACTGGGGTGGACAGCGACGCCTCGAGCGTTCCCGGACACGAAGGCCCTGTGTCGGCTTCAGTCGCGTTGCCATGGTCGTCGTTACACTCGATCGGTGCCCCAAGCGTCACGCAGTCGCCATCGTAGACGATGACACGCGTGTCGATGTTGCCCGACCCGCAGGTATCGACGAACAGTTCACCCGTGCAGGTGGCCACGTACGTGTACCAGATGTCCTGGTTGGCGCCGAGGTTATCCGGAGCACCGAACGGGAAGCCGCAACCCGCCTCCTGCGGGCCGTCGGTCGTCGCGAGATTCAGGTTAAACGGGTTTGTGCCGTCGACCGCCACGTCGGCTGCTGCACAATCGTCGTTCGGCGGCGGCAGACACGCTGCATCGGCGACGCAATCCGTGTCGGCGCAGTCGATGAACGTGTCGCAATCGTTGTCGAAGCCGTCGCCGCAGTCCGCCTCACCGGCACCGGGTGGGCACTCCGTGTCGGCGCAATCGATGGCGCCGTCGCAATCGTTGTCGATCCCGTCGTCACACACCGTCTCGCTACCGACCTGGCAATCGGTGTCGAGGCAATCCGTCGTCAGGTCGCAATCGTTGTCGATCCCGTCGTTGCACGTGCCCGCACCCTCGTTAGCGGGCGGCGTGCCGCAGTCGGCCGAACAATTGCACTGGTCTTCCTGACCCGCCTCGCAGTTGGCGTCACCGCAAACCGCCGGCTGGAAGCACGAGATGTTCAAGTCATCCGCACCGCTGATGGTGCCGCTGGTCGCGAAGGCGCCCACTCGGATGAGGTAGGTGTTGCCGGAAGTAACCGGGGTGGACAGCGACGCCTCGAGACCTGCGGGACACGAAGGACCGGTGTCGGCTTCGTCCAGGTTGCCATGGTCGTCGTTGCACTCGAGCGGTGCTCCAAGCGTCACGCAGTCACCACCGTAGACGATGATGCGCGTGTCGATGGCGCCCGACCCGCAGGTGTCAACGAACAGATCCCCCGTGCAGGTGGCCACGTACGTGTACCAGATGTCCTGGTTGGCGCCGAGGTTATCCGGAGCACCGAACGGGAAGCCGCAGCCCGCCTCCTGCGGGCCGTCGGTCGTCGCGTTGTTCAGGTCGAACGGCGTCGTGCCGTCGATCGCGACGATCGCTGCCGCGCAATCGTCGTTCGCCGGCGGCAGGCACGCCGCGTCGGCGGCGCAATCCGTGTCGGCGCAGTCGATGAACGTGTCGCAATCGTTGTCGATCCCGTCGTCACACAAACCCACTTCGTCGAGCGGCGGAGCGGGGCAGTCGGCCAAGCACGTGCAGCCATCCTCGTTGGGATCGCACGTGCCGTCACCACACGTACCGCAAGCCGGCGGGTCTACGCACGGCGTGGCGTCGTCGGTCACGCTCAACTCGAAGTTGCCGGTCGCGGCCGAAAACCCACCGACAGCGATGAGATAGGTGGTACCGACCTCGGAACACCAGGTGACCGTCGACTGCAGCGTGCCGAACCCGCAGGCAGGATCGTCGTCATCACCGCCGACGCAATTAAGGTTGACACAATCGCCGCACCACACCTGGACCTTCGTATCGAAATCGGTGCCCGCGCCGCACGTTGATACCGTCATCGAATTGCCGGTGCCGTCCACGCTGTACCAGACGGCTTGATTCAGCGCGCCGGTGCCGCACGTCGGCTGCGACTCTGCATCGTCGGTGGCGGTGATGTTCTCGCCCAGGACCGACGCACCGTTGATGTTCGCGGTGATGTCCGTCGCCGTGTCGCAGACATCGTTGGGCGCGCAGGCTTCGGTCGACATCGTGAGGTTGTAGATGCTGCCGCAGACAACGCCGGTGAAGTCCGAGGGCGCAACGAACGCCGTGTAAGTCCCGGGCTGCAAGCAGGACGTAACGGTGGCAACCTCGCACTCAAGCGCGGTGGCGGCGTCAAACGCCGGGGTAGCACAATTGGCGCCGCCATCGTCGTGTACAATTCCCGTGAGAATCGGGAATTCACCGTTGGCGGTCAACGTCACCTTGGTCTCGGCGACGAGCGTGAACCGGAACCAGTCGGTATCACGGGAGTTCAGGCCACCGGCGACGAAGGTCCCGGCCGTACCGCATACGGTCTCGCCATCGCTGATCGATCCCCAGATCGGAATCGTCGAGTTGCAGCCGCCGTTGGTCGTGTCGTCGTACTCATCGGCGCAGTCCACTTCGCCTTCGGCCGTCGATCCCGCGTCGCAGGTCTTCTCGCAGGGCAGGCAGTTGATCGCGGTATCGCAGTCCGGCGTGTCGGCGCAGTCGATGAGCGTGTCGCAATCGTTGTCGAGGCCGTCAGCGCACGCGGTTTCGGTCCCCGGCGGCGAGCCGCAGTCGGCCAGGCAATCGCATCCGGTTTCCGAACCGTTGCAGAGCCCGTCACCGCAGAAGCCGCAGAACGCCGGGGTTCCGCACGCGGCGCCGTCATCGGTGACGGTCAACTCGAAGTTGCCCACGTCGCCTAAGAAACCGTGCACCATGATCAGGTACTCGACGCCCGCTTCGGTGCACCAGGACACCGTGGATCCGCGATTGAACCCGCTTGCGACTGTATCGCACAACGGATCGAACGCGCCATCCTGGTCATCATCGCCGCCAACACAATTCAGATTTGCGCAGCCGGCGCAGAAGACGGTCAGCTTGGTGTCGAAGTCCGTGTTCGGCACATTGCAAGTGGTCGCCGTAAAGCTGTTGCCCGTACCGGTCACCGTGTACCACACGCCGGTGCCGTCATCCGATGTACCGCAGAAATCGGTGGCGTCGTCGGTGGCACCCTGGTTGACGTTGATATCGCCCACGCTGCCGCCGCTGGCGGGTGTGCCCAGCGCGATCGCCGCCGCGCAGGTGTCGTGGCCGGGAACCGTGAAGCGGCAGAACGCGTCGCAGTTGCCGACGCTCGGAGGATCGCAGTCCTCCGGAGCGGCAATGATCGAGTCGCCGCACGTGGGGCATGCGGCCGCTGCGCAGGTTACGGTGTCACCGCCGTAGGACGAGCCCGGCGTGGCTTCGCACGGTATCTGCTCCTGGAATTCCGCACAGGTGCCATTGGTCGCGCAGCAAGCGCCCTCTTCCGCCGTGCAGGTCGCGTTGCAACCGTCGTTGGGTGCGGTGTTGCCGTCGTCGCACGCCTCTCCCGGCTCCACGTTTCCATCACCACACGTGGGAACCGTGCAGTCGAACGTGAAGTCGATCGCACTCGTCGGCTCCGCACTGCTCCAGTTCGATACCAGGATGAGGTACGTAGTGCCGGTGAGCAATTCCGCAGGGACCGTCGTCTGCGCGTCCGCGCAGTGGAATTCGGTCAGAGTGTTGCAGTCCAAGCCCGTCCACACGCTCTGCGCCGTGTCCGCACCGCTGACGGTGATGGTGCCGAAGCAATCCACGGTCGGCGTGAAGCTCCACCACATGCCGTTGTTGGCGCCGCCCAAGTTGAGCGTGGAGTCGCAGCTCGGGTCGACGTTGGCGTCGTCCGTCGCTAGCGGGATCCCGACACCCGTGTCGCTGTGCGGCAACGTCGTGATCACCGTCGGAGTGGCGCAAGCGTCATTAGGCCCGGCACAGATCGTGTTGACACACAAAGAGCAGCCGCCGGCGTAGGATCCGCCTTGATTCGCACAGCCCGTCGGATCGGTCTCGACGCAGCTTCCGTTCGGCAGGCAGCACGCGCCGACTGTAGTCGGATCGGGCGTTTCGCACGTGTCCGGAAGGTCGTTGCCGTCACAGTCGGTCAGGGCCCCGGGCACGTTGCTGAAGTGCAACGACCAGCTAACGAACGAACCCGTGTCGCCACCGGCATCGTCCGAGACTTCCAGGGTCCACGTGGCGCACTTGTCCAACCCGTAGAGAACCGAAAGCGCACCCTCTGGGATGTAACGGGCGGTGAACGGCGTTGCGGCACCGACGATCGATGTATTGGCTTCGCTGTCGAAGATCGTTCCGGCGTAGGCGTCATCGGCACCTCCGCCGTTGTCGGTGGAGAGTTCAATGCGGATCACCGGATTGATGCCGTCGTCGTACTCCAGGAAGATATCCAGATCAGCAGCGAAGGTGTGCGTCGCGGTGAAATCCACATCCACGTCGAAGAACTGTCCGCAAGTCGTGACCACCCGCGAATCCGAAATGGTCGTGTTGTCCGCAATCGCCAATGGCAGCGGCGCGGTGTCGTACAGGATCACCTTGTCAGCCGGCAGGTCGCCAATCTGGTCGATGTCCAGTATCCCGTCCGCATTGCAGTCGCAGCGATCGCCCGCGATATCAGCGCACGCCGTGCCCGTGCCAAGCCAAGTGCCCCCGAGCGTCGTTGTGCAGTGAGTCTCGGTGACGTCGCTACAGGCGAAGGTCCCCGGCGGGCTCTCCACGCAGCAGGCACCTGCCGGCGCACAAGGGTTGTTGGGCGTGCACGTCGTCAGCGCGCCCTGCCAGTTCTCGTTGGCCCCACCACATGCTGCCTGAAGGGTCTCCGCGCAAGTCCCGTCGATCAAGTTGCAGCAGGCACCGAAGATCGGTCCGCCACCCTCGACGAGGCTGATGTCGTCAATCGCCATGTCGCCCGTGAAGTCGGCGCCTCGCACGCCGCGGAACCTGACCTTGATCGTTCCGCCGTACAGCGAAAGGTCGACGAGCCCGGGCAGCCACGGATCAGTTTGGACCGCCTGCTGCTGGCCGGAGATAATCAACTCGCTGTTCCATGTCGCGCAATTGTCGTCGCTGACTTCAACGTGCAGAGCGCCCATCCCCGCTCCGTGCATGTGATACCAGAAGCGGAGCTCCGGGGTGGTCAGCCCGCCGGCCGTAAGGTCGAAACAGGGGCTGTCCAGAGTGGCGAAGTCGCCTGAGCTCGGACTGCTCGTTTCGGTGAACAGGTAAAAGCCGAGGTTCGTGCCGAGCGTGTGGTCGACGGTCGGACCCGTGTCCGAGGAGGGCGTGCCGCCCGCGTCACGCGTCCAGTCAAAGTTATCGGCAATCGAGTTGGTCCAGAGGCCCAAGCCGGTTTCGAAGTCCTCGGAATACGGGAACGCCGAAACCGTCGACGCGCAGCACACGCACGCCGCATCGGCCGAGCAGTCCGCATCGCTGCAGTCGGTCGTGCCGTCGCAATCGTTGTCGATGGTGTCGGTGCACAACTCCGGACCGGGAGTGGTGTTGCACGTGACCGTAAGATCGAAGGTGCCCACCGGAGGAGTCCCGGTGGTCCACGAGTCTGCAATGATGAAATACGTGTTTGTCGTGGTGCCGCAGAAAGTCACCGTCTCGGGGTTGCCCGAGTCGTCCCCCGCGACGCAGGTTCCCAGCAGATTGGTACAGTCGGTGACGACATACAGGGACGCATCAAAGCCCACTGTGTTGGCCATGGTGACTGTCACCTCGGCGTCCGTTGCCAGGTTCAGCGCATGGACGACGTCCGGACCGACCGCGGCGAAACCGGTGCACCCTGCCGCCGTAGGATCGTAGTTGTTGACCCACGCTTCGATGGTCAGCGGAATAGTGTCTCCGCAGTTGATGACAGCCGCCTGGGGGCAATCCTCGCCGACGCCGCCTTCCGGAACCGGGTCTTTCCCATGATTCTTGGCCGCGAAGCGCTCGCCGCTCAACAGACGCAACATTTCCGTTGCATCACCACCCGCCTTGCGGTACAGCTCGGAAAGGTCCACCTTTTCCGCCTGCTTCGCAGCTTCCAGCAACTCGGGCATTCCCGCCTGCTCGGCGATCTTGGCTATGTCCTCGATCCCGATACTCGTCAACTCCTCGCCCTGGGCGCCGTACGCCCCCCACGCGGGCATCAAGCCCATAACCGCCGCACACGCGACGATGCAACATAACCTACTCATCCCGAAACCTCCTATGCGATACGATACTCTCCGCCCGGGCGCGGCCGGCAACGACTCGCGGCCAAAAACAACAGCCCCGGAGGGCACGCTTTGCAACCTGTACATCAAGAAATCAGTTCAAATACTTAACAGCATAACCCGGCACGCGCCCGCGGCGCGATGCCTATCGCGGCCGGTTCGTCCGACCAATCGGGGGAAGATTGCTTCTACCAAGCGGGTGGCGCCCGCGGGTGAGACGGACCCGTGGCCGCGCAGGCCTGCATGATCGGAATCAAGCGCCACAAGCATGTGCCGGCTTCATCCAAGCCGGCGGTGAAGATCGTGCAAACGAAGCGGAACCGAACGCCGCTCAAGATCGAGAGCAACAGCGCGCTGGTGTAGGCCACCACGAACGCAACCAGCACATAGCCGAGGAGTTGCCCGACAACTCCGACCAACGGGCCGTCGCCCTGAGTGCCCGCCAGCAACCCGCGGCGTAATCCGAGCGGCGCGAAGCTCAACTCCAAGAGCATCCAACCGACGCTGAGGACAAACGGGCTGAAACCGATCCGCCGTGTCAACCGCGCCCCGAGATAGGCGTAGCAAGCGGGTGCGACCGTCAGCAGAATCAGCGTAAGCGCGGTCGGGACGATCGCAGTATCCACAATCGTCGCGCCGAACGCGAACAGCGACGCCCCCCAGATCGCGCCGCCGGCCATCGCCGTGAGTGGTCGTTGCACCTGAATCGCGCGCAGCAACGGAACGAGCGCGACGCAGCCCAACCACGGCAGTTTTGGCGCCGCCACCGCCGTCGCCATCACGTAGGCACTCGCCACGATCAGCGGAAGCAGCGTCCCCGCGGCCGCAACCTCCGCCCGACGTTCGCGCACGGCCGTACCGTGATTGGTGTTGGAGTGTCGTTTCCTTCGCACCTCAGCCTCGTTCACCCGCAGGGACGACGGATTCCGCCACCACCGCGAATCTCCTTAGATACCAATAACACTGTCCCCGAGTCAAGTTCCAACCGAACAGACCCACCCGGATCGACAACACCACACACCACGATGGGTAAATACGCTATTTGTGGCGATTGTGACGATTGGATCGTTTTCACAGTCTGAATGGTCGCCATGCGATGCGGTAACCATGTTGCGTTGAACCAGTTAGCACGACTCGGGCACAAGCGTGACGATGCGTGACGAACCGTCCGCCGCAAAACCACGAGGCGGGTCGATCGATCGGAAACTCACAGGGTCGACGAGCCTTGCGAAAGTGCCAAGCCTTGGCACTCCTGGTCGACCCGGTATCGCATATCTTTTTTTGTCGCCCGCCGGACGAGTCTTGCGTTGCGCCGAACCGGTATTATGCTGGCACCCGAACCCGTAGCGCATGGGTCATACCGGTTTCTTGCTTCTCGCGGCACGGCGCGTGGCCGGGCGGTGATCGGTCAAATCGGCAGAGAGGAGATACACCAACGTGGCACGTCGACGAAGGGGCAAACGCGGGCGTCTCGCGCCGCTGGCAGTTGTGTGCGGCGCGATTGGACTGGGCATCGTATTTCGTGACAGCCTGACGCCTCTGTTTTCCGGGCGGACCGCGAATGACTTCGATGTTGTTCCCACGCTGACGACGGACCGGCCCGAAAACGACGCGTTGGACGGCGGTCCGCACGCGGACGTGCCCGAACGCGGTGAGAATCCGGCGGCGTTCACCGAGAACAACGACACCCAGCGGTCCAGCGCGCTGTTGGAGTCCGCCCGGCGCGGGCTCACCGAGGGCGATCCCGTGTTGGCCCGCGCTCATTTCAGCGAGGCGCTCGGTCGCGGCCTGTCAGCCCAGGCGGAAATGGAAGCCCGCACCGAGTTGCGCAAGCTCGGGCGTGAGACGATTTTCTCGAGCGCCGTCGCCAAGGACGACCCCTACGCGAGCTACTACACGATCGCGCCCGGAGATTCCCTGAACAAGATCGCCCGCCGCTTCGATGTGACGGCCGAGTTCCTCGCACTGATCAACGGCATCCGCGACCCGCATCGCATCCAGGCCGGGCGCCGGATCAAGGTGGTTCAGGGTCCGTTTCACGTGCGCGTCACCAAGAGCACGCACACGCTCGACGTGTTCTGCGTCAACACGTTCGTGGAGCATTTCAAGGTCGGGCTCGGCGCCGAGGACAGCACCCCGAACGGCACGTGGGTCGTCAAGAGCAAGCTGAAGAACCCGACGTACTTCCCACCGCGCGGCGGCAACATCGTTGCGGCCGATGATCCTGCGAATCCACTCGGCGAACGCTGGATCGGGCTCGAAGGCATCGACGGCGACGCGGTCGGGCAGGCACGATACGGTATCCACGGCACCGTCGACCCGGACAGCATCGGGAAGAACGCCTCCATGGGCTGCATCCGGCTGCACAACGACGATGTCGCCCGCCTGTTCGACCTGCTGGTCGCGAAGAAGTCCTCTGTGGAGATCGTCGAGTAGCGAGCCAAGCGTGGGTCGTGACTGACACGCAGCACACCACCTGGGAGACGATTGCCCCTGAGGAGGTTCCCGATGCGCCACCCGCGCGCGAACTCATGCGGGCCGCGCTCGACACGCCCGAAACGCGAAGTTTCCTCAACGAAGCCGGCGCGGCCGATCAACCGGTCATCCTGCTGGTCAACGACAGCCACCGCCGAACGCAGACACGGATCGCGCTGATCGCGTTGTCCGCGGTCAGCAATGAGCTTCCCAACCCGCCGCGCTTCCGCGCGATCGTCGCAACCGGCACCCACCGCTTTCCGCTGATGCAGCGCACGGCGTTCGCCAGCGAGACATTCTCGGGGTGCGGTCTCGACCTGAGGGAAGTCGTCTGGCATGACGCGAACAAACCCGAAACGACGGAACCGGTCGCGGGCGTGCGACTGCACCGCCTCGTCGCCGACGGACGGTTCCTGCTTCCGATCGGCAGCGTCGAACCGCACTACTTAGCCGGCGTCACCGGCGCGCACAAGACCGCGACCATCGGCTGCATGTCGTTCGACGACATCCAGCGGAATCACGCGCTGGCGTTGTCGAACCGCGCCGAGCCCCTGCGTCTTGTCGGCAACCCCGTGTTCGACGACATCGCGGGCATCCTTCGCGGTTTTCGATCAGGCGGCAAACGACTCCTCGCGATCAACCAGGTGGTTTCCAGCCGCGGAATCGTCCGCGCCGCCGCCGGTGACCCGATAGACTCGCTCGACGAGTTGCTCCCAACTGCGCGGCGGCTCTTCGCCAACGGAATAGCGCGGCCCTTCGACGTGCTTCACCTGAAAGTCCCGCCGCCGCTCGGCCGGAACCTCTACCAAGCCGACAAAGCCCTCAAGAACAACCACCGCGCCGTGCGCGACGGAGGCGGCATCGTTCTGGAAGCAGATTGCCCGGAGGGGGTCGGTTCTGACGGCTTCTGCCACCTGTTACGCCGTGCAAGCGACCACGCGACGGCCACAAGGCTTGTTCAGCGCGACGGATACCGCCTTGGCGACCACAAGGCGATCAAGCTCAGACACCTGACCGACCGCGCCCACCGCGGGGTGCGCATCGCGCTGGTTTCTTCCAACGTCTCCGAGTCAGACGCCTCGCTGCTCGGCATGAAGGTGGTCGCCGACCTCCCGGCCGCCCTGCAATGGCTGTCCGAGGAGCGCATCCGACCGCCCGCCCGGGGTCTGATCATCGAGGACGCGGGACACGCCTGCGTTATCGCTGGCGCGTCACACGCCTGATACGCCGCCTCCCAATGAGGGGCATCCGAGTGTTTCGGGACATAGCGCCTAGGAGTCTGTCCGAGTAATCGATTTGACTTGCATAGGTTGGCACTTTGACCCCTCTGGACCTAAGGGTGCGAGGGGGCCAAAACACCATTCCGTGAGCCGTTTTTGTATTACTCGGACAGGCACCTAGGCGCGCCGTTCACGGCGCGTACGCCGTCCCGTCACTCCCGAGATGGGGATGAATCCCGCGGGAGTCGTGGAACTCATGAAACACGATGCCAGCAAGGATGTCGCCTCGACGGTCACAACTCTCACGCATAGTCGCGCGCCTTGTTGTCATTCCGACGGAGCCCCTCGCGTACTCGGGATAAACTCCGCGACCGAGGAATCTAGCTGGAAGGACATTCCGGCTAGATTCCTCGTTGCACTCGGAATGACAAGAGCGGGTCGCGACGACCGTGCCTGATCCGTGCATGCCGCCGGTGCCAAGAACCACATACCTCGATGGGATGCGCCGCGCTGCGCCGGTTGCAACGCCTCCGGCGTCGAGTATCCTCTCGGGCATGTCAGAAGGCCGAAAGAAGAGGTTGACGGATTACGCGAGTTGCGCGGGGTGAGCGGGTAAGCTGCCCGTCGAGGCCATGGCGCAGGTTCTGCGTGAGCTACCGAAACAGTCGCATCCCAATCTACTCGTCGGAGCCGAGCACTTCGACGACGCCGGTGTCTACCGCATCGACGAGCGGACGGCGATCGTGCAAACGCTCGACTTCTTCCCGCCCCTGGTGAACGACCCGTTCACGTTCGGGCAGATCGCCGCCGCCAACAGTCTGTCCGACATCTACGCCATGGGCGGTCGCCCCATCACCGCGCTGAACATCGTAGGTTTTCCGGACAAGGAACTGCCCGGCGAGGTGCTCGGTGAAATCTTGAAGGGCGGCAGCGAACGCATCGGATTGGCCGGCGCCGTCATCATGGGCGGGCACAGCGTGCGCGACACGGAAGTCAAGTACGGACTCTCGGTCACCGGCTTGATCGATCCTGATCGCATCTTCACCAACGGCGGCGCGAAGCCGGGAGATCGGCTCGTCCTCACCAAGCCGATCGGCAGCGGCGTCCTGACCAGCGCCGCCAAGCTCGGCAAAATGCCTGAGGCAGACCTCGCCGAAGCGATCGACGTCATGATCGGTCTGAACCGCGGAGCGGCCGATGCTCTGCAGGACGTCGCGGCGCACTCGGTGACCGACATCACCGGCTTCGGTTTGATCGGGCACGCGTTCGAAATGGCCGACGCCAGCGGCATATGCATCACCATCGACACTGCGGCCGTCCCGCTGATGACCGACACGATGAGGTTCGCCCGTGACGGCGTGCTGACCCGGGCTCACAAGGCTACGCTATCCTACCTCAGCGACAAACTCGATGCGGCATCGGTCAACGAAACGCTCACCGGCGTGTTGGCCGACGCTCAAACCTCGGGCGGCTTGCTCATCGCTGTAGCACCGGACGACACCAACCGGCTCGTCGCCGCGCTGCGTGAGAACAAGACGCACTCGGCCGCCGTCATCGGCGAGGTCACAGTCCGCACGTCTCACTCCGTTGTGCTCAGATAAACCCGTCGACGCCCGAGAAGGTCCATGGGGCCGATGGAACCGTTTCCGTTCGTGTCCAAGTAGTCCTCCTTCAGACCGCAGTTGGACGACTCGTCCCCCTGGAGCAGATGGCGAAACCGCAGAAGATCGGGCGGCTGCACGCCGCTGTCCCGATCGATGTCCACCGGCAGATACCCGATGTCGACATGAAGGACACCGCGCGGCTATTGGGGCCGGTCGGGTGGATCGTTATCCCGGCCGGTTCCGGAGAACCAGCGGTTCGTGGGCTGATTGGGATCGTCGTCGGCGTCGGCGTAGGCGCCGTCAGACCGAACGCGGTAGCCGATTTCGCCCGGAGTGCGCGACTCACCGTGCCCGTCGCAGTAGATAACGTTGGCCCTCTTCTCATGCCGGGGATCGACGGCCGTTCGCGGACTGCCCGCGTCGCCCGTGCCGCGGTCTGACATTTCAGTCAATCGTGGCGGGTCCAACGTCCAGCCGTGGTTTCCCAGTGCTCGAAAATCGGTTCCGCCGTTCGAGTATTCCAGCCGCTCAACCTTGGGGACCCCGGCCGCCGTACCCATGCAGTCAGTCCCAAGGACGGTTCCCGAAAAACTGCGAATGCGCGAGCGGTTCACCGGAAAATTGTGAAACCGGCCATTGCTGCGGCGAGCGTTGCCGAGGAACTGGTGGTTGTAGCCGTAGGCGTAGTTGCGCTCGTCAATCCACTCGGGCGCGGCCGGGCAACGGTAGACCGCGCTGTCGTAGTCCTGCCGATCGTCGGTGGTGCTCGGTTGGTCGAACGCGTAAACACCGACCTGTTCACCCATCGTCGCCACCCACCGCGGGCGATACTTCAGCCCGTTGCCGACGTCGTACCAGTTTGCCGGGTTCGAGCTCCCTCCGGGTTGCTTGAAGAACAGACCCGGCAGCGAAATGTCGTGATTCTCATCCGCGTACATGTGCCAGCCGTGCGACAGTTCCCGAAGATGGGTCAAGCAGAGCACGGACCGCGAGCGCTTGCGGGCCTTGGACATCGATGGCAGCAGAATGGAAAGCAGCAAGCCGATGATCGAAACCACGACCAGCAGTTCGATGAGCGTGAATGCGCTTCGTCGCCGGCGCACAGCGTCATACCGCTCGATTCGCGACACAGGTCGAATCAACATCATGGTCCTCCGGGCTGAGCTTAGCAGGCACACTCGCCTTCGCAATCCTAGTCGCCGCTCCGCATCCCTTCAACTGACGCACGCACGCCCGAGGCACGGCGAGTCGACGCGGTGGATCGCATCGGCCAACGGCGCGTGCTCGCGTCCGGAGATGCCGGTACGATCTGCGCGTGCTCAAGACCGTCCCGTCAGAAGTTGTCGACGTTGCCATTGTGGGAGGCGGAGCGGCAGGTCTCGCCACCGCCATCTTCGCCGCGCGACGCGCGCCGGGAACATCCATCGCCGTTCTCGACGGGGCGCGATCGCTGGGCGCGAAGATCCTCGTCGCCGGGGGAGGACGCTGCAACGTAACGAACCGGATCGTCACGCCGGCCGACTACTCCGGCGGCAGCCGCAACACCATCAGACGCATCCTCTCCGAATTCCCGGTCGAAGAGACCGTCGCCTTCTTCCGCGAGATCGGCGTTGACCTGCGCGAGGAGGAACACGGCAAGCTGTTTCCGACCACGAACCGGGCTCGGACCGTTTTGGATGCCCTGTTGAACGAAGCCGACTGTCGCGGCGTGTGCGTCCGCCCGGCCCAACGCGTGACCGCGATAAGGACCACCGACTTCGGCTTTCAGATTGAAACGCCTGCGAAGACGTTCGCCGCCGGCCGAGTCGTGCTGGCCACCGGCGGTCGCTCATTACCCAAGACCGGCAGCGACGGCGGAGGCTACGCGCTCGCCCGGCATCTCGGCCACGCGCTCGTCCGCACGGCGCCCGCGCTCGTGCCGCTCATCCTCGCGGGCGACTTCCATGCCCCACTTGCCGGTATCGCTCAGGACGTGGAGCTTGCGGTCAAGCCCGCGGACGCAAAGGCGATTCGCGTCACGGGCGCGATGCTCTGGACCCATTTCGGCGCGAGCGGACCGGCGGTTCTCGATATCTCGCGACATTGGCTTCGGGCGAGGCTCGTCGACCGCGAAGTCGGCGTGCATGTGAACTTCCTTCCCGGTCAGGAGTTCAACGGAGTTGACGAAATGCTGCGAACACTCGCCACGTCGCAACCCAAGGCCTCCGTGAGCAAGGCGCTCTCGCGCCTGCTCCCGAATCGCGTCGCCGACGCCGTGCTGGTCGCGTTGGAAATCGATCGATCGGTCACGGCGGCCAACCTGCCGAAGGACCAGCGCCGCAAGCTCGCCCATGCGCTCGTTGATTGGCCATTGCAGGTGACAGACAGCCGCGGGTACGCACACGCGGAAGTGACCGCCGGGGGAGTGCCGCTGTCCGAGATCGATCCGCGCACGATGGCGTCCAGAAAGTGTCCGAACCTCTTCCTCGTCGGCGAGATTCTCGATGTCGACGGCCGGATCGGCGGGTTCAACTTTCAGTGGGCGTGGTCCAGCGCCTTCGTCGCGGGCGCCGCGATTGCGAAGCCACGCACCTGACCACCGCCCCGGAGGAACTCCGGCGCTACATGTACAGCCCACCGTTGATGTTGATCACCTGCCCGGTGATGAACGACGCCTCGGGCGCGGCGAGGAACCGCACCGCGCGTCCGACCTCTTCGGGCTTACCCAGGCGGCCCATCGGCGTCATCTTGCGGACCATGTCCAGCGACTCCTTCGGCACGGCCGCGGTCATGTCCGTCTCGATGAAACCCGGCGCGACCGCGTTGACCGTGACACCCTTCAGGGCAACCTCGCGCGCCAGCGATTTGGTGAACGCAATCATGCCCCCCTTTGCCACCGCGTAGTTGGCTTGGCCGAAGTTACCCATCTGGGCGACAATGGAGCTGATGTTGATGATCCGGCCCCACTTGCGATCACACATCTGCGGCAACAAGGCGCTGATCACGTTGAACGGACCGTCGAGATTCACCAACAGCACGGAGTGCCACTGATCGCGCGTCATCTTGAGAAACGACCGATCGCGCGTGATGCCCGCGTTGTTCACCACCACGTCGACCTGCCCGAACTCACTCATGATCTGCTCGATCATGATGTTCGTCTGTGCCTCGTCGGAGATGTCGGCCTGGAACGCCCGAGCGCGCCCGCCCTTCGCCTTCAACTCCGCGACGACCTCGGCAGCCGCGTCCTTGTTACGCTGGTAATTGACCGCAATGGCGCTGCCCCCATCAGCCAGCGAGCCGCAACAGGCTCGCCCGATGCCGCGCGAGCCACCCGTTACCAGGGATACTTTTCCTTCCAGATCCATATCGAAAGCCCTTTCTCAACATCGTGTCTGCACGTCGGCGGGAGCCGTCCGGACGCGCCGCGCATCGGGGGAATTGTACCATTATTGTTCATCGCGCCCAAGGGTTGGGGAGCTTCATGGATCAGCCTCGCCCCGCTCTCGCCGCATCCAGTATTCGCGGAATGATCGCAGACGGGGCAGTGATTCACGATCTCTCGCCCGATTCGCGGCTTCTTTGCTGGCAATGATGTCGTCGATGTGACAAACCGGGAACCCTTCCACGTCGATGTGTCGCTCCCACGCGTCTTCAAACCGTTCGATCCCATCGGGGGCGAAGATCAGATCGAGATCAAACGGGCCGTTCTTGAGTTGCACGAAGTCCTTGCCCCGTACGATCTCGCCGGCTTGGGCGTCCGTCAGGTCAAACCCCAACGCGCGGAGGGCGGTGACCAGCGCGCCACAGTTGTCGGGCGTGCGCTCGACGAACAAGTCCGCATCCTGCGTCGTGTCCGGGTAACCGAGCAGAATCGCCGCCGACTTACCAATAAACAGATAGCGACACCCGTGACGGCTGAACGCCTCACGAACCTCCTCAGCCTGGCGGTATTCAAACGCGCCCATAGCCGAGCCAATCCGGAAGATTCTCTTCGCACCACCGGCGGTATTCCTCCATCGTATCGAACGAACGGTAGGACGCATCGTCGAGGACAGGCCGGTGCGTGCGCACGAAGGCATATCGCATGCGCGTCGCGAGGGGACGGCGCGCCGCGGCCTCGAACGCATCGTGCAATTCGGTGGGAATCCGCGAAGTTCGGGGCGTGTCCAATACCGGAGCCTCCCTCGGCGACAACGTGACGTCCGGGCAATCATAGCACGACGGGAATGCAAACGCGATGACTGAACGATGGAACGCGGCAGGCGCCCTCACCGCTCGAGGCTTCGCCAGGCCGTTGGCAAGGTGCTTCGCTTCGCTCGGCGCGCCAGCGGACCACCGTCTTGCGGTGGGGCTGCGGGGTCGGCCAGACGCGGCAATCCCGCGTCTACGCCACCGGATGCCAGCCCGCATCCGCCCACAATTCGCCGCTCACCGAAGAATTCCGAATCATGAAGCAGATGGCGTCCGCGATTTCCTCGGGGCGAATCAGCCGTTTCAGTTGCGTCTGCGGCAGCACGTGCTGGGCGATGAAGTCATCCCCGAGGGACCGCACCATCGCGGTGTCCGTGAATCCGGGATGGATGATCGCACAGCGGACGCCGTGGAAGATCGCCTCGGTTGCCAGGGTCGCCTGGGCGCCCTCCAGCCCGGCCTTCGCCGTGGCATAGCTGACCTGTCCGCGATTTCCGGCCGAGGAAACCGATCCGATGAAGATGATGCACCCTTGGACGCGTTCGTCCGGGTTCCAACGCTTCAGGCTGTTTTCGTGACGGTCCCGGGCGACGCTCGCTACGGTCTCAATCGCCCAGAAGATCGGTGCGGTCAGGTCCACCGAGAGAACGCGCTCGAACAAATCCTGCGGGTAGATGCTCATCTCGCCCGTTTCCTTGTTGACGCTCACCGCGAGTTGATCGGCCGTGAAGCCGGCGGCCGGCACGCATATCGAAATCGCACCGTGCGACGCGCGCATCTCCTCGAACACGCGACGGCGGAACTCCGCACACGTAACGTCGCCCTGAAAAGGCACCATCACGTCGCGACCGAGGTGTTCGTTGGCCTGCTGCGCGAAACCGGCGACATCCTCCAACTGATCAACGACGGCCACCGCGCGAGCGCCATTCTGTGCGATCGCAAAGCTCGTCGCACGACCGATCCCGCGCGCCGCGCCGGTGACCACCGCCGCCTTGCCGGTCAAATCAAGACGCCGATCCTCCCAATCGCTGAAGAACTGCTTCTGCCCGCTCCCGTTGCCGTTTGATCCGTCCTGATTCATGGTGCAAACCTTCGCGTAAAGTCGAAAACCGAAAACCGACACTCTGGGAATCGCAAGTGGCCAATCGTCATGCTGAGCGGAGCGAAGCATCTTGCTTCGTACGGAGCAAGATTCCTCGCTGCGCTCGGAATGACCGAGTTCGGCATCTCGCGCTCCGCAAAATCACCCGAGACCGAAGTAGCTCCCGGTACTCGGTCTACCCCTCCAATTCATCCGAGCGATCGGCAAGCCACTCGTACACCTTGGGCCAAAGGTCCCGATGGGCTTTCGAGCCGACCGCGAGACCGATGTGACCCGCCGGGAAGTTGATCGATTTGCGGTCCTTCGATCCCACCGCATCGTTGAACGGGAGACTCTGCCCGCACGGAACGAGATGGTCGTGCTGTGCCGTCAGGTTGAGAACCGGGCAGGTGATCCGCCCCAGATCGACGCGCTCCTTGCCGATCTCCAACTCACCCTTGATCAACAGGTTCCGATGGAAACAGAGCTTCACGAACTGCCGAAACGTCTCACCGGCCACCGGGATGTTGTCGTTCAACCACGTCTCCATGGCGAAGAAGTCCTCGAGGAACTTCTCGTTCTCCATGTTCTCGTAGAAACCGATGTACTTCTCGAAGAGGTTCTGGACGGGCTTGAGCATCATGAACGACGACTGCAGCCATTCCGCCGGCGCATTGCCGTACGTGTCGAGCATCTTGTCGACGTCGAAGTACTTCGGGTCCGTCCAGACGCTCAGCAGGCTCTCCTGGGTCGACCAGTCCACCGGTGCGGCCATGAGAATCAGATTCTTGATCTTCTCGGGTCGCAGGGCGGTGTACATCGCGCTCATCGATCCGCCCATGCAATAGCCGAGCAGGTTGATCTGGTCACACCCGGTACGCTCGCGCACCTGGTCAACGACGTGGTCCATGTAGCGCAGGACATAATCCTCCAGTGACAGGTGTTTGTCACTGGGTTCCGGCACGCCCCAATCAATGTTGTAAACGTCGAACCCGCGATCGATGAAGTGGTGTACCACGCTCTTGCCCGGACGCAGGTCCAGAATGTACGGGCGATTCACCAGCGCAAACGCGACGACAAGAGGCGTGCGGTGCCGCTTCTCGACATCCGACTCGTAGCGCAGCAAACGGAGCTTGTCCTCTTGATACACCGTCTGTGTCGGCGTCGCGCCGACGCGCGTGTTCCGGGCGACTTCCGCGACCTTCGGCCAGTTCGCCATCTTGTTCGTGAACTTCATCCACTCCTGCATCGCGGCGTCAGGAGACATGGCAAACGGCATGGCGGCTGACGTCGTCATCGCTGGCTCCTCCCTGATTTCTTGTGTTGCGGCTTGTCCTTGCCGGTGGGCTTTTTCGCCGAACCGTTCCGCTGCGCTTCCAGTTGGTCGACGCGTGCGGACAAATCATCGAGTTTCTCGACGATGCGACTCTCCATGCCGCGCACGAGCAGGACGATGTGGTCCGTGTCGGAGCGCGACGGCATTTGCGACGATTGGAGCGTGCTCGTTAGAAACTGGTTGATCTGCTGCTTGAACGCGAGCGCGTTGTCCATGTTCTGCTTCATCGCGGAGAGGAACTGCTCGCTGCGCATGTAGTCGTCGGCGTACTCCGCCATCGCGCCGAAGAACGTCTTGCGCATCTGCGCCATCATGTCCGGTGCCCCCGTCGGCGCGGTGACTCCGCTCGCCGCCATCCGGCCCGTCATGTCCGCCCAGAACTTCATGAACGGATCGAAGCCGGGTACGGCTTGATTATCCTCTGCCATGAGGGGCTCCTGCTTGAATGCAACCGTGGCGACAACCGGCAGGGTCGCCGCCACGCGGTGTAATTCTATTCATCATTCACATCGTTCGACCGCGATCGCGCTGGCCTCACCGCCTCCGATGCACAGGCATGCGATCCCGATCTTTTGCTTGCGAAGCCGCAGCCCGTTGATCAGGGTCACCACGATTCGAGCGCCGGTCGCGCCGATCGGGTGTCCCATCGCAACGGCTCCGCCGCTCACGTTGACCTTCTCGTGGTCGAGCCCCAGTTCCTTCATCGCGACCAACGCCACGACGGCGAAGGCCTCATTGATCTCGAAGAGATCCACATCCCCAATCTTCAAAGACAACTGGTCACACAGCTTCCGGATCGCGTGGATGGGCGCGACCGTGAACCGGTCCGGCGCCATGGCCACGTTGGTGTGCCCCAGGATCCGTGCTTCGCACTTGATGCCCAGTGTCTTCGCCCTTTCCTCTCCTACTACCACCGCTGCGGCTGCCCCGTCGCTGATGCCCGAGGCGTTTCCGGCTGTCACCACGCCATCGGCACCAAACGCCGGTCTTAGGGCGCGAAGCTTCTCCTCGTTGAATCGGGTGGGCTCTTCGTCCTGATCGACGACCACCGTGCCCTTGCGCGTCTTCACCTCCACGGGCACGATCACCCGCGAAAAGTCGCCCGCTTCCTGGGCGCTGAGCACGCGCTTGTAGCTCTCGACCGCGTAGTCGTCCAACTCCTCACGTGTGATGTTGAACTCGCTGGCGCACTGGTCCCCGCACGTGCCCATGTGGACGTTGTTGTAGACGTCCCACAGCCCGTCGTGGACCATCGCGTCGAGCAGTTCGCCGTGCCCCATCCGATACCCACTCCGCGCCTTGGGGAGTAGATAGGGTGCACGCGTCATGCTCTCCGTACCGCCGGCTACGACCAGGTCGGCGTCGCCGCACTGGATCGCCTGCGCCGACAGAATCACCGCGCGCATCGAGGAGCCGCATACCTTGTTTACCGTCGTCGCACCGCACGAAACCGGCAGCCCCGCGCCGAGCGCCGACTGTCGTGCAATGTTCTGACCCAGACCCGCCCCGACGACGTTGCCGAAGATCACCTCGTCGACGTCCTCAAGACCGATCTTTGCGCGATCGATCGCCGCTTTGATCGCCGTGCTACCAAGTACTGCGGCCGGAACGTCCGCGAACGCGCTGCCGAAGAGCCCCAGGGGCGTGCGGCTGCCACCCGCGATGAACACGTCCTTGAGCATGTTGCCGTCCTCCCTACTTGTCGGGATTCTAGACGATCACCGGACGCCTTGGCGACCACAGTGACCGTCCCCCCTCACGGGTTCGGAGCAATAGGCCTGCACGCTACTCGAAAACCGACCGGTCACGGTTCCCCGCCACCGGTCGGTGTCGTTACTTGCTCGCGGGCTTGGCGGCGCACTTCTGACCGTCGACGAACGTCTTGTTCGCCATGTCGCTGAAGCTCTCGAACATCTCGACGTTCATCTTGGCCATCGCATCGACCTGCGACCGCACCGTGTCGAACGACGTCTGCCACATCTTCACCGTCTGATCGGACAGATCCTGCACGTTGCAGCATTCACCCGACTCGAAGGTCTTGCGAAGCATGTCCAGGCTCTTCTGGGCCTGACCGTCGAACATCTTGTGGAACTGCTCGACGTTCTTCTTCGCGCCCGGCACGAAGTCCTTCGACACCTTCTCGGTGTGGGTGCGGACCTGGTCGAAGCTCTTCTCGAAAACATCGCCCCAGAACTTGCCGGCCTGCTGCTGGAACTCGAGCCCCGTGCTCATGGTCCGGTTGAAGCTCTCCGTGGCCTGATTGAACATGTCCGTCACAAAGTCCTTGGTTTCCGTCGCCATCATCCTGCCATCCTTTAAACTTACTTCCAAAACCGCCCACGCACCGCGAGCGGGCTACATGTCCGTTTCCGTAGATCAATATACCCCGTAAACGGCACTAGTCAAGCGTTTTTTGTGCACTTGCACAACATCTTGACGTATTCATAACTGTTTGTATTTACAGA
>JAJDDR010000540.1 GCA_029260255.1 Phycisphaerae bacterium | reverse complement strand
CGCACGCCTGCAACACGTTCAGCGTGCCCATCAGATTCACCGAGGCGTCGTCGACGAAGTTGTCGCAGGACGCTCTGACGCTGACGCGGGCCGCGAGGTGGATGACCGCGTCCACACCGGCGAGCGCCTTCTTGACGGTGTCGGTGTCGCGCACGTCACCCTCGATGAACTCGGCAGCCGCGGGCACGTTCTCGCGCTTGCCCATTGAGAGGTCGTCGACCACCACGATCTCGCAGCCGTCCAGCCGCAGCGACTCCACGAGGTGTGAACCGATGAAACCGGCGCCGCCGGTGACCAGTATGCGTTTGTGCGGGCCGATCATACGTGTGTCCTTCGCGTCGCTTGTCCGTGTGGTCCAGCCACACTCTTCGTTACATCGGCGGGATGTTAACCCGGGTTGCGCAGTTTGGAAAAACTCTGGTCGATTTTTGAGCCGACTTGGCGGACGAACCGGCGATGATACTACTGGTGGGCTTGGTCCGTCGCGCGCACCCGGATGACGTGAGCGCCTACTCCAAGCAGCAGGCAGAACATCACCGCAAGCTGCATCTCCGACACCGTCGGTATCGGTGCGACGGCGACGGGATCAGGCGTTCCCGTTCGTGCGGGATTCTGGCGGAAGCGGGGCCAGGATTCGGAATCGGGCGACGGGGTCAACACCGTCCAGACGGATAGAAAATCGAGCAACGAGACCTCGACAATCTCCGACCGCCCGTCACCGTCCAGATCGGCGATCATCGGCTGGGCGAAGTTGTCCGTTGTGAGTCTTGGGAACCCCTCGAACTGACTGCCATCGTGCCGGAACACATACACGCCAAGAAACGAGCCTGTGACGATTTCCAGCCGACCATCGCTGTCCAAGTCGCCGAGCGCCGTCCCGCCGAACGTCGCGGGCGTCTGAGCGGTACCCGCCCATCGCGGCCAGTTGGGATCAAGCGTCCCGTCGTGATGGAACACGAACAGATTGCCGTTGGCTTGGTCCCCCTGTCCGTACGTGCCGACAACGACTTCCATGTCGCCGTCGCCGTCCACATCGCCAACCGACGGCGAAGGCAGAATGCGATCATCAGGGAACATGTTCGGATCACGCAGAAACCGGTGCGGCCAGCCGCTCACATCCGTGCCGTCCGCGTGCCACGCGAACACGGTAAACGTGTTGAGGAAACCCGTTCCCGGATCCACATCCGGGGCAGCGTGATCGATCGCCATGACGATCTCGCGCCCGTTGGTTGGATCGCCATCCAGGTCCACTACCGCCGGGGCGTGACACGCCTCTAACGACTTCGGCCACGCGGGATCGTGAAGCGAGCCGTCCTGATCCCAGACGTACAATTGGGCAGCGTTCGGAAGTCCTAACACGGGCGTGCACGCCACGATCTCCAGGCCGTTTTCCGGAATGCCGTCCACATCGGCGATGACCGGAACATAAACGGTGATGTCGTTGAGCGTCTCGACCTGCCACCCTGCAAGGCGCACGCCGTTCGCGTCATAGCGCAATAGATTTGCGCCACCCCCTACGACGATATCCAGTATCGCGTCGCCGTCGATATCCGCCACCGCCGGGACGGAAAACGGCACGACACCATCCGTGACCTGCCACTGGAGATTCCCGGAGCCATCAACGGCGAATAGCGGTGCGGTGTTCTCGAACCCCTGGCGTGCTCCAGCATTCGGAATGTCTCGCAGAATGCTCGCTACGACCACGACTTCATCCTTGCCGTCTCGGTCCAGATCGACAATGGCCGGCGATGAGTAGTTCTGGTCGACAATCCCAGGCTCCTCGAGTCGAAAGGGCCAGCCGGGAAGCAGCGTCCCGACGTGGTCGAACGCGTACAAACCACTCACGCCGCTCTGCCTGCCGGGTACGACGATTTCCAGTTTGTCGTCGCCGGTGATATCCCCGATCGGCGCCGTGGCCGCGAGAGAGGCAACCAACGGTACCGGAAAGCCGGGCTGCTCAGTGACATTGAGGTGTACGCGTACGGGAATCGGGGTAAGCCCGTCCGGTTCGAGGAGGAAATCGACCGGGCCCATAAACGGATCGAGCGTTCCAGTGTACAGAATCTCAAAGCGCTCCGCCGGATCGTAGTTGTGGTGCAGCGTGCCCTCTGCCAGAAAGGTGGCGGTGCCATCGACGATCTGAATGTCAGCGTTCTGTCCCGCGGGGTCGAGGCTGAGTGTGACACCGACCGACGGCGGTGCGCTATCCAGAGACACACCGAAGCTCAGTTGCCATGGCACACCGGGCGCGGCGGGTTCGGTCGTCGGAGACTTCTTGTAGATGAGTTCCGGTTGGAAATCCGTTGGGTTGGAAACGATCGTGCTGCCTTGGAAGCTGGTGCCGAGCGCGGAACCCGCCAATGCCAAGGAGACCCCGAGCGCGAATCGGGCAATCAAACCGCAATTCCCTCCACGCGTGTACATGCGTGCAATGGTACCAAGAGTGGATGTTGCGAGTCTAGTGTTGCGATACATCTAAAACGATGTGGGGTGTGACCATTCCTTGTGGCAGGGTGCCTCGGCCGCATTGGGTAGGGCGGGTTTTACCCGCCGCAATGGCGCAAGAAGGCGGGTGGAACCCGCCCTACCCTTGGCATGCCACAATTGCTGGTCACACCCAACGATGTGTAATCCGACTCGCGCCCGTAAGGAAGCGGTTGACTGCGACATCAGTGTCTTTTGCGTGTCCACTCCCTCACGGTCGATACGGCAGGTTGTGGATGGACGTCCAGACGGCGAGGCTGGGCTTGGGCTCGTCGCGGTGGTCGTACAGACCGAGTTTCTTGAACTCCGGTGTTTCGGCCAGCGGCGTGTCGAGATCGGCATCGTACATACTGGCCCACACGACGAGGCGGACATTCGCCATGCGATCGATCAGCCGCATCATCTGAGCGAGGTACTCCGCCTGCGAGATGGGTGAGTGCAAGGGATCCTCGGCGTCACCTGGCCAACCCATTTCGGTGAACAGGATCTCGCGCGAAGTGTGCAGCTCGATCCGCGACAGGTAGTCGTCGGGCATGACCACCGCGCGAATGAAGAAGCCGAACGGCAGGGACGAGAACGCGACCGCGTCCAACTTCGGCTCGAACATGTCGATGATGAACCACTGCGGCGGGTGGTTGCTGAACTCGTCGAGATCGCCGAAGAATCCCTGAAGGGCCTCGAGATTGAATGCCGCGATGAACTGCACCTCGGGCGCGACGGCCTTGACCACGTCGTAGGTCTCTTTGTGGAGATCCACGTAGTTGGCGAAGTCCTCGGGGTTGGACTCGAAGTAACCGTTCATCTCCACGCCGATCGACAGGTACGTCGGTCGAAACTCATCGGCCAGGCGGACGGCCATACGCTTGACCGGCTCGCGAACCTCGTCGTCCGAGAAGTCCATGCCGAACAATTCGGGCGGCAGAATGCCGACGTGGCGTCGATCAGCGACCGGGTCCAATTCGATGATGATGCACTCGCTGCCACTGTCGCGCGAGAGTCGCACCGCAGCCGTGAGGTCTTCGTTCAATTCGCCGGCGCCGTCGGGACCAAACTCGACCCAGTCCATGCGCGGTCTTGATACGAAACAATCGCTGATCTGTACCGCGGCCTCGACGCGCGAGAGGAATCGCTGACCCTCGTCGAAGTCCGGCGTCTTGAGCGCGACGGGAACCATACCGGTCAGGAAGCGCCGTTCGGTCGCGTCGACGGTGGTGTCGAGAACGACCTCCGGCAGCGACCTTATGGAAAACGCCGGCGCGTCGTCGTCGCCCGCCGGCGGACGCACGCCGCAACCGAGTCCCTGGCACAACACCAGTGCGACGACGAACACCGCTCGACCAAGATACTCCGTGACCTTCTTCACTGACGCCCACGCTCCATCATGTCCCGCCTCAAAATCGGCACGCCGATCCGAGCCGTCTGTGGTGATTATACACTCCAATTGCGCCGGCCGCTGCCAGGCCCGAGAAAAACGGTGACGACAGCGTGTGCGGGCGACTCGTCCGCATACCGGCAGCAGTTTCACCACGGTCGCCTCCGTGACTAGCTCATGGACCGTGGACCGTTCACGGATCTGCGAGAAGCGAGGGTGGTCTCCAAGGACTATCGTTTGGACTTCAATCACCGGCGCCCGCACAGTGGCCTGCCCCCATGGATGGTGCCGGTTATTATATCAGTCCGAGGGATTCGTAAACCGTAGGCGGCGGGCGCAAAAGCGTATCGCATTCGGGCTCGGTCCGAATAGAATGCTCGGTCGGCCTGCGAGCGTCTCGCAGGGTAGGGTCAATTGCGAAATGTCGGATGAAAGAGTCATGCAGATTCACTATCTCGAAATCGTGACCAAGGAGGTCGACGCGGTGTGCGCCACGTACGCCGCAGCGAACGGGGTGGAGTTCGGCGAGCGGGACGCCGGGCTCGGCAACGCACGGACGGCCACGCTGCCGGGCGGCGGGCTGGTGGGGGTGCGGGCGCCCATGGACGATGCGGAGGAGCCGGTGGTGCGGCCCTACTGGCTGGTGGACGACATCGAAACGGCCGTCGCCGCGGCAGTGGAGACCGGCGGCGAGGTGGCCCACCCGCCGATGGAGATCCCCGGCTACGGCACCTTCGCCATCTACATCCAGGGCGGCATCCACCACGGCCTTTGGCAGCGGCGCGCGTCCCCGAGCCCGTGATGCCGTGTTGGCCGTGCCACGACGCGATGCCCTCGGCAGTGGTCCACAGCTCCCACGCCGGCTCGACGGGGGCGTCCAAAACGCGCTCGATCACGTGCTCGACGCTCATGCCAATCTCCCCGGGGGAGTTCGGGGGACATGCACTTTGGATCAAAGTAGCCTGACCCGAATGGCACTGCCGGTGTTTTCAGGGACTCAGGGCGATTTTCCGGCGCTTAGTCCGGCGCGGGCTTCGGCTCGCGGTTTGGTCAGCAGGGCGCGCTCTTTCGGCCGACGCTTCACCGCGCGGGGTTCCACCCGGCCGG
>JAJDDR010000539.1 GCA_029260255.1 Phycisphaerae bacterium | reverse complement strand
CTGCGGCGGTTCCAGCACCATCAGCAAAACGAACAAGGGTCCTCAACACCACATCGACACGTCGAAGTTGCGCAACCTCGGGATGGAATTCGGCGGGCGAGCGCTGCTTGAAGAAACCGTCAAGCAGCTTCTGGAAAGCTGACCGCCGGAGCGGTAGGAATCTGGAACGTGAGCGAACGCCCACGGGGTGTTCCCCGTGGGCGTTGAGAGGCGTCTATTGTGCCCTGCCTCTCTTGCGACGGACGAGCGAGATCGCACAGGCGGATGCCAGGAACATGACGGTAGAGGGCTCCGGCGTGACGCGGATCTGGGCGATGGGGTAGCCCGCGGCGGTGAAGTCCGCGTTGGCGAACTGGGGATCGTCCAGGATCCCGCCACTGCCCGCGGCAAGGAACCCCTGGTGCAACTGAACTACCCCGCCTTCGTCGAGGCCGGTGTTGGGCGCTTGTTGCCCGAAGAACGCGGTGTGCGCGGGGAGCTCGGTGTTCACCTCCGTGCCGGCGTCGAGCACGTCGGCACCGGTAATGAAGAAGTCCACCCCGATGAAGTCGCCGTTGTCGGCGAAGATCCTGTGTTGCATTGGGTCGCCGTTGGCGATGAATGCGTCGTTGCTGGGGATGACCATCGACGCGTAGCTGAGGAAGCGACTGGAGGCGACGCTGCCGTCCAGATCGAAGGTGAAGGAGGCGAGTTCGCCTGGTGCGATAGGTCCGTTCGGACCGAGGATGGTGCTCTGCGCGGAGCCCACCCCGCTGGCGGTAAAGGCGGCCATGAGTGGGGCCGTGTTCCCGTCTTCGGCGAGTGATTCGAGTGCCGGGGAGGCGGCCGCGCCCATGTCGTAGGTATCGAAGCCGCCGTCGTGCAAGCCGACCCAGAAGGGCGTGAGGAAGTTGCCGTTATGGGGCGCGAGGTTCTCGATGGTCACCGTGACGCTCTCGGCGCGGGTTGTGGTGGCGGCGAGCCCCGTCAGTGAGAATACCATGGTTCCGCAGACGATCGATGTCATCGTTCGACGTAATTCCGCTCTTCGAATCATCTCTTGTTCCTCCGTTCTCTGGTGATCCGCGATGCTCGCCGGTGGCGTGTCGGTTCGCGGAGCGATTGGGTACCTGCTCTCGTTACTGCAACGGCCCGCGCGGGCCGTCCATCGGAGGGTTGGTCGGCTTGATGACCGAATCCTGACGGCGGGTTTGATTTTTTTTTGCGATTAGGACTCGATGGCGCGTTTCAATCGCTCACGAGCTTCTGGGCTGAGCTTGACGGCGTCGGCGTCTGCGACATTGTGGAACGCCTCGCCGGCTACTCTCGCGGCTTTGCGCAGGATTTGAGCTTGGCGGCTGAACCGGCGGCATGCCCTGCAGTAGCAGAGGTGCATCTTGACCGCGCAGCGGCGACTGGGTGGCAGGTTCTCGTCCATCGATCGGGAGATCAGCGCGGTGATATCACGACAGGGCAGATTCAGCAGGCGTATGATCTCTCTGATGGGCATCATCGCTTCTTGCTCACGCGCTTGTTGAACCACTTGCGCTCCAGGCACTCGCGCAGGGAGAGCCTCGCTCTGTGGAGCTGCGTCCATAGATTACTCGGAGAAATGCCGAGAACCTGACAAACTTCTTCGCTCGTCATTTGCTCCACTTCCCGCAGGCAGAACGCGTTAGCAACCGGCTCGGGAAGCCGCTGCACGCATGTTCGGAACGCTTCCCAGAACTCGGCGGTTTCGATGTTATCGGCCGCAGCGCCGGGCCAGCGGGCGACTCGGGCGCGCCACAGACCCCGGTGGTTGAACGCGTTGTCGTCAATCGCGCTGCTGTCGGCTGACTCGGTCCGCTGTCGATTCGCCGTCCTTCGATAGTGATCGATGAGCTTGTGTTTGAGGATCCCGATGAGCCAAGTCCGTTCCGACGAGCGTTGTGAAAACGTCCGCCGTGCATTGAGCGCGGACAGCAGCGCCTCCTGAACGAGTTCCTCGGCGGTTTCCGGATGCCGCACACGGAGCAGCGCGAACCGGTACATGGCCTCCCCGTGCTCCTCGACCCATGCCGCCGGATCGGACGAACAGACGCGAACGTCATCGCCGCCGCGGGTCATGATCGCGGTACCCCCGGTCGCGCGTGTGCGCCACATTCGTTACACTGGGTAAGCCGATCGAGTGCCACGAATTGTCTCTCGATTCGACCGAGGGCACGGCGCTAATCTCGTGCCTCGATCAAGAGTTTCTTCATGTCGAACTTGAACGATTCTCTGAGATTGCCGCATTCATCGATAGTCTCTTGTGTCGCGTGGCGCTCTTCCAGTGGCAAGTCGATACGCACCGTCAACGCCAGGACCAGTGTCGCTGAAATGCCCCGTTCGGCCAACGGTGCGGCGGCTCGATGTTTCCGATCCGATTGCGACACCTCATCTTGCCTCTCTGTCAAACCTCAGCGTGAACCGCCATCGGCTGCGAGCGGGCCCCACTGCGGCGCCGGATCGTTAGGATAGCACCGAACGTGGCGGGCACAACAAACGACGCGTCATTCGACGTTGCCCTCGCCGGCCGTCCCCCGGTGTCGGCCGCCGCCGTGGTTTGGTGGTTGGGACGGGGTTGCGGGTGGCGGTTGTCAGGCTGTTCTCGTGATCGAGGTAACGGGGTGGGGAGTTGTCGGTGGGAGCCAGGCGGTGGTTCTGTGATCGAAACATGCCCACGCAAGCGTGGATATGCCACGCGGCGCCCGCGCCGTCATTGGGTCCGTCGGTCCACCACCCTCGCTGCGCAAGAATGGGGCACCCCGGGGGCGTTCGGGCGGCGGGTAATTCACTTACGTGTTGAAGCGGCGGGGAGTATCCCTATGATGCGTTTTTGGATGCGCCGCTGGTTGCGCGGAACACGGCGGAGCGCCCGGACAGGCTACTGTAGTGTTTCAGAAATGAAGACGTTTTCCTGAAGCCGCGACCGCAAGGGAGCGGTCACGAGCGCGTCTCCGTGTGCCCCCTCCCTTACGGTCGGGGCTCGGAAAAACGCCGCTTGGCTGAGACACTAAGCTATGATGCAGGCGGAGGGAACCGCTTTCCCACCGGCCAGGAGGGCGCTGAATGCACGCTCGGCGAATCACACGCACACCGGACGCTCCAGATCAGATGGTGTTGTCGTTTTCGGCGTCGGCGCCTCCGGGGCGATCGACCCAGGCCGAGGCACAGGACCCAACCGTGAAGAACTTGGAGGCGAAAAGCAGTCCCGCGCCGGCGAAGCGGCGCGCGGGGAAGGCGAAGTCGCCGGTGACGGCCGAGCAGATGGCGTCGCAGCAGCGGGAGATCTCCATCTCCGAGTTCTTCGCCAAGAACCGGCATCTGTTGGGATTCGACAACAAGCGCAAGGCACTTCTCACGACGGTGAAGGAGGCCGTGGACAACAGTCTCGACGCTTGCGAGGAGGCCCGCCTGCTGCCGGAGTTACGCGTCTCGGTGACGCAGACGGCGGAGGATCGCTTTCGCGTCACGGTGCGCGACAACGGGCCTGGGATCGTCAAATCGCAGATTCCCAACATCTTCGGCAAGCTGCTGTACGGGTCGAAGTTTCACCGGTTGAAGATGTGCAGGGGGCAGCAGGGCATCGGCATCAGCGCGGCCGGGATGTATGGGCTGATCACCACGGGCAAGCCGATCAGCATCGTGAGTCGCACGTCGAAGCGAGTGAGGGCTCATCACTACGAGCTCGCCATCGATACGAAGAAGAACCGTCCGGACATCATGCACGAGGACGAGATCGAGGTTGATTGGGCGCACGGTACGGAGGTGACGATCGATCTGGTGGCGGCCTACGTCAAGGGTCGGCAGAGCATCGACGAGTATCTCGATCAGACGGCCATCGCGAACCCGCACGCGTCGCTGTACTACATCAACCCGGCGGGAGAGCACATCGATTATCCGCGTGCTTCGACGGATCTTCCGGAGGAGACGCTGGAGATCAAGCCGCACCCGCACGGGATCGAGTTGGGCACGCTGATGAAGATGCTCAAGGAGACGGATTCGCAGCAGATCGGTGCCTTCCTGCAGAAGGAGTTCTCTCGCGTCAGCCCGACGGTGTGCAGGAATGTGTGCGCTCAAGCGGGCGTCACGCCGCGCACGTGGGTCAAGCAGGTCGATTCCCACGCCGCCGAGCGGGTGTATCAGGCGTTTCAGAGTGCCAGGATCATGGCACCCTCGACGGACTGTCTCTCCCCGATCGGCACGCAGCAGATTCTCGCCGGTCTGCTCAAGGGGCTCAAGGCCGAGTTCTACACCGCGTCCAGTCGGAGCCCGAGCGTGTACCGTGGCAACCCGTTTCAGGTGGAGGTCGGGATAGCCTACGGCGGCGATCTTCCGGGCGATCAGCAGGCGCGTTTGATCCGGTTCGCCAACCGTGTACCGCTTCTCTATCAGCAGTCGCACTGTGCGGTGTACAAGTCGGTTTTGGAGGCCAATTGGCGATCGTACGGCGTGCAGCAGAGTTCGGGTGCGTTGCCCAGCGGTCCTCTCGTGGTGATGGTGCATTTTGCGAGCGTGTGGGTACCGTTCACGTCGGAATCGAAGGAGGCCATCGCGGACTACGACGAGATTCGCAAGGAGGTCGGTCTGGCCATCCGCGAGTCCGCGCGGAAGCTGCAAATCTTCATCCGCCGTCGTAAACGCACCGAGCGCGAGGGGGAGCGGCGCAGTGTTTTCTTCCGCTACATCCCGGAAGTGGCGGCCGCGTTGAATTCGATTACCGGTCAGAGCGCCAAGCGTCTGAAGGACGAGTTGTCCGCCATCGCGACGAGGCGTACGGAGTTGGCTGATCGCGAGTTGGACGAGCACGGGCAGATTATCAAGAAGAAACGCAAGGACGTGCTGGCGGACGACAACACCCTGATCGTCGAGCGCGCCCCCGGTGCCGCCGACGGTCTGTTCGATGGGGACGATCATCGTGTGATTGGCGCGAAGAAGAAGCGTAACGACTCCGCGTCCAAGGCGAGGAAGGGCTCCAGGCGCGCACGGACCCAGCGCGCACCGAAATGATGGACCCCGCGAACGGCAGATGGTACGGTGCAGGCGCGAGACAGGTAGGGCGGGTTCCACCCGCCGATGACGGCAAGTAGAATGAAGGTATGCCCAACTATGTTCGCTGGCGTGAGGATGGCGCAACCTACTTCTTCACCGTGGTCACGTATCGTCGCCGGCGCCTGTTTGAGGATCCAACGGCGAGGCAAGCTCTGCGTCGCGCCTTCGTCGAGGTCCGGCGCCAATGGCCGTTCGACATGTTCGCCTGCGCCCTCCTTCCGGATCATCTTCATTGCATCTGGACGCTTCCGGATGGCGATGACAGTTTTCCGATGCGGTGGGCGAACATCAAACGGCGATTCACTCAATCGTATCTGTCGCGCGGCGGCGTTGATTTGCCGGTTTCTGAGAATCGAACACGACACAATGAGCGCGGCATGTGGCAACCGCGATACTGGGAGCGTCGCATCCGTAACGAGGATGAAATGTACGCGTACCGCGATTACATTCACCTGAACCCGGTCAAGCATAGCTACGTCCGTGAGCCGACGGATTGGCCGTGGTCGAGTGTACATCGGCATCTTCGATTGGGCTGGCTGGATCGAGATTGGACGGCGTGGACGCCGATTGCAGCGGATGTAGCAGGCGAGTAGGGCGGGTTCCACCCGCCGAGAAGTTCAGCACGGGTAGTTATCAGCGCGGCGGTCTGCGCCGTTGAGCTGCTCGTCACTTGAGGTGCCAATGCAAGCGCAATCCGATCTTCCGACACGGCTCAGGCGCATCTGTGCTTCCATCGGGCAAGCGAGAGAGGAGGACCCGAGCAAGCTAAGGGCAAAAGTCATCAGCACTCCAACGCTGGTTGGTATTGAACAGGATTTCAGGGGCGGCCTCTCGCAAGACGATCTGGAAAACCTCGTCCACAACCTCATCCATAACATCGCCAACCTCGGCAATCATCTCAGGAAATGGGCGAAGCAAAACAACCATGACAGGGGCCTAGTGGACGAGGCGATCAGGACGTCAAGACCGCTGCAAATCATGATCGATTTGTCGAACAACGACAAACACGGTTACCCCCCACGCGAATCCGGGCGCTCCGGACTGACCCCGAGACTGGTCAACATCAATCGCGTTATGGAGTTGCGCCCAGCGGCTCGGAAGGGTTCGACCGTTGGAATGCAGCTCTGCTCGGACGGCACCCCGAGGATCTTGGGGGATGGAAGAGCGGCGGCCGTGATCACTGGGGATGTTGTGGACAAAAACCAGGGCTACATTGGCGACCTTTCTAGATTAGCAACCGAGGCTGTGGAGCAATGGGAACACCTGCTGAAGAACTTTCGGCTGCTCGGGACCTAAGGAGACTCGGGCGGCGGGTGAAACCCGCCCCACCAAGGTTCACCGGTCGACTGACGGCGCAGGACGAGGCTCGCCGCGACGCGGAGCTACTTCAGCAAACGTATCGCTTCCTTACAGTCGATTCGGCGGGTGAAACCCGCCCTACAAAAAGGCTTGGAAACTCAGATGGCCAAGAAGGCGGGTAAGCAGAAGACCAATCAGTCAACGAAACCGCGGCGGTCAACCTCCGGGAAGAAGACCACTACCCGTGACAAAATCGTCGGGCTGGCGGAGGCGGTGATCGGGGATATCGCCAAGGCCGAGAACCCGACGCTGGACGTTCCGACGCGGGCGCTGAGCAACGTCTCGTTCGACAAGCGCACGGGCATCATCGAGATGGGCGAGGCGACGAGCGAGCGCCCGTTCTTCGATCTGGGCAACGCCAAGCGATTCATGCAGACCGTGCTGATGTCGAGCGAACTGCTCAAGCTTCAGGACCAGATGAAGACGACCAGTATTCGTGACATGTTCTACCGATGCAAGCACACCGTCGAAGGCTCGAAGGAGGAGACCTTCAACGATCAGGACGAATCGGACCCCGTGATCGAGGATCTCGAAGTCACGCTCGGTGCGTTACGCGAGGAGCTTCGCGTGTTCGCCAACCCCGACGGCGCCATGGTCGGGCCGATGACCATTCGCGATTCCGGCGATGAGATCGCCCTTTCGCGCATGGGCAGCGGTGGGTGGGCCGTTCCCTCGATCGTTGAAGCCGATGTCATCGAGTTCATTAAGTGCGACGCCAAGTTCATTCTGCTGGTCGAGAAGGCGGCCATCTGGAGCCGGTTCAACGAGGACCGTTTCTGGGAGAAGCACAAGTGCATGCTGATCACCGGTCGCGGTCAGCCACCGCGCGGCGTTCGGCGTTTGTGTTTCCGAATGGCCGACGAGTTGAAGCTACCGCTGTACGTGCTCGTGGATAACGACCCGTGGGGCTATTACATCTACAGCGTGGTCAAACAGGGCTCGATCAACCTGGCGTTCGAGTCGGCGCGGATGGCGGTTCCGCAGGCGCGGTTCATCGGGATGAGCGCCTACGACGCGGCCGAGTTCGACATCCCGATGAACCTGAGCATCCGGCTGAACGACAAAGACATACAACGTGCCAAGGAGATCATGAACTACCCCTGGTTCGCCGGTCGGCACTGGCAGCGCGAGATCAAGCACATGCTCAAACTGGGCGTCAAGCTCGAGTTGGAAGCCCTTTCCAACAAGGACTTTTCGTTCATCGCCGACACTTATGTCCCGCAGAAGCTCAAGAAGAAAAACTGGCTCAATTGAGAGGACGCGGGGCAGCAACGCCCTTTGCGTGTCGTCTTTCTCGTTGGATTGCGCGGGTGTAGATGCAGAGGTCCATCCTCGCATGGGGATCATGTCCAGTTGGTGGTCGCTCGGTGGCGTGCAACGCGCCTGGGTGTGAATCAGGGACAAATCCGTTGGGACGGCCAA
>JAJDDR010000538.1 GCA_029260255.1 Phycisphaerae bacterium | reverse complement strand
TTCGCGATGTAGTCCTTGGCGCGCGCGATCGCACTCTGGATCGTGTCGTTGTCGTACTTCTTGTAGTACACGGTGATGGTCGCGTTGGTGTAGTCGGGAGTGAAGAAGCGATCCATCTCGCTTCGTCGCCTAGAACTCCCGGATTCCCAGCGTCTGATACTGGGAGATTACGTCAACTCTCCAGCTTATCCGGCCTATCCGCGTCGAGCACGACTCGATTCTGGGCGCCTGTGAGTCGCTGCGCGGAGATGCTCAGGTTACCTATCTTGAGGTCGACGCGTTAGGGCGTGTGACGCCCCAACGCGTCGTTGACGCCCTCCGCCCAGAGACAGTCCTTGTGTCTATAGGGCAAGCGAACAATGAAGTTGGCACGATACAACCGATCCGAGCAATCACGCATGCGCTGAAAGCTCGGCGGCCCGAGGTTCTTGTTCACACCGATGCCGTTCAAACGGTCGGGCACATCCAGGTCGATCTGGCTGATCTAGGTGTTGATCTGGCGAGTTTTACTGCGCACAAGTTCTACGGCCCAGTCGGAATCGGAGGACTTTTCGTCCGGAGCGGTGTACGGCTTGCGCCCCTGATGGTTGCCGCCGAGCAGGAAAGCCTTCGACCGGGTACAGAGAGTGCTCCGCTCGCGGTTGGCGCGGCGAAGGCCCTTGAACTCGCTTCGCGTGAACCCGAATCGGAAGCTCTCTACTGGACGTCTAATCGCAACCGAGTAATTGAGGGACTCCTCTCGATTGAAGACAGTCACCTTAACGGCCACCCGTGCGAACGCTTACCAAACAATGTAAATGTGAGCTTCGAAGGTGTCAGTGGAGAGGATGTGGTTCTGCGCCTTGATCTCGCGGGAGTCAGCGCTTCGACAGGTTCCGCTTGCACTACGGGAAGCGTTGCTCCCTCCCATGTTTTGACGGCGATGGGACTCTCTCGATATGTGGCATTGGGTGCTTTGCGCGTCACCCTTGGCAATGCGTGTCGGGACCTTGATGTCGACTGGTTGACGGAGTGTGTCCGAGATACGGTCGAAGAACTTCGATCTACGAGCTATCGACGCCGCGGTTCCATTTCGGGGGCAAGGCCGTGATCGCTATCGCGTGTTGACTCGTTTCGGGACGGTTTTGGGGAGCTTGGATCCAAGAGTACTGCTATGCACGTCAGTACAACAGGGCCGAAGAGCGGTTGGCGTCGAAGATCTCGGTCCCGGTCCGCGCGGCGGCGACGACGGCGCCGAGAGCGGCGCCTTCGTCGATCGCCTGCCGAACCTCTGGGGCGCCGGTGAGCAGGTCGATCGCCGGCACGTCGTCGCGGTATTCGTACATCTCGGTGCGCCAGGCGAAGTCACTCGGCCACAGGTTCTTGACGGAAACGAGGATGGCCAGGCCGGTCGTGTACGAATCGTAGACACGGCGATCGGTGACGTGGATCTGCGCCGCGCCGCAGCGTTGCCCGGCGTGCTTCTCGAACGTCGGCTCGATGGCGCAGGGGCGGAAGCGCACGCCCGGCAAATCGCAGCCGTTTAGCTCATCGGTGAGCCGCTGCTCGTCGATGAAAGGCGCGCCGAAGAGCTCGAACGGCCGCGTCGTACCGCGTCCCTCGGACAGGTTCGTACCTTCGAGCAGGCACATACCGGGGTAGACGATGGCGGTATCGAGGGTCGGCATGTTGGGCGAAGGCATCACCCAGGGCAGGTCGGTCTCGTCGAAATACTGTGCGCGCTTCCAGCCGTCGCAGGGGACGACGTCGAGCGTGCTGCCGATGCCGAAAGCGTCGTTGTACAACCGCGCGAGCTCGCCGACGGTCATGCCGTGACGCTGCGGGATCGGGTAAAGCGCGCAGAAGTTCTCGAGACCCGGTTGCAGTCCGCCGCCTTCGACCTGCGTACCGCCGATCGGATTCGGCCGGTCGAGAACGACCACCCGCACGCCACAACTGGCGGCGACGCGCATGCACAGCGCCATCGTCGCCGCGTAGGTGTAGTAGCGCGCGCCGACGTCCTGGATATCGAAGAGAATGGCGTCGACTTCGGCGAGCTGCTCCTGCGTGGGCGACAATGAGTCGAAGGTGGGCCCGTACAGGCTGATCTCTCGCAGCCCGGTGCGCGGATCCGCCGAATCCGCGACATGCTCCATCGCCTGGGCGGCGCCGCGGATGCCGTGCTCCGGACCGAAGAGCAGGCGCAGGTCGATGTCCGGGTGCGCGTGTAGCAGGTCGACGGCGTGTACCAGCTCGCGATTGACGGTGGTCGGGTTGGCGACGAGAGCGACGCGGTCGCTGCCGAGCCAACGACGCGGGTCTTCGAGGAGGCATTCCAGTCCGGTGCGCATGGCCCGATATTCTAAACCACGGATGGGTACGGATGAACACGGCTGGGCTTCGGAGTTGTTGGCGAATAGTGCTAGAGAGGCTGCGTGAGCGAAGAACGCACTCGCATCGAGAAACGCTTCGTCGCCGGACTGGTTCTGGCGATCACCCTGCTGTTCGTGTGGATGATTCACGACTTCATCGCACCGCTGTTCCTGGCGGCGGTGTTCAGTGGCTTGATGTCGCCGGTGTACCGCCGCCTCGTTCCCTGGCTCCGTGGTCGCGAGGTGTTGGCTGGCTTGGCCACTTTGTTCATCGCTGTGACCATCATCGTCGCGCCGCTGACGGTTTTTCTCGGAGTGCTGGTCAACGAGGCGCGGCAGGTTACGGAGACCGTGGTGCCGCTGGTGCAGGAACAGCTCGCCGATCCGCGAACACTCGAATCGCGTCTGCCCGAGTGGTTACCGCTGCGCGACCAGATCATTCCCTATCGAACGCAGATCACCGAGAAGCTCGCCGCTGTGACCAGCCAAGGTGGCGGTTTTCTCGTCAAGAGCCTCTCCACCGCGACACAGGGAACCGTCAACTTTCTGCTCGACCTGTTCATCATGCTGTACGCGATGTTCTTCTTCCTCACCAATGGCGGCGCCATCCTCGAGATGGTTCAGCGCTCGATTCCGATGGCGCGCAAGGACCAGGAGCTGATGCTGGAGCGCGGCATGTCGGTGACGCGGGCGATGATCAAGGGTTCGCTCGTGATCGGGGCGCTGCAAGGAGCCCTGGCCGGCGTGGCGTTCTGGTTGGCGGGAATCCAAGGCACCGTCTTCTGGGCCACCGTGATGGCGATTACATCGCTGATCCCGGGAATCGGTGTCGCTCTGATCTGGGTTCCCGCTGCGGTCTATCTATTCATCGTCGGCAAGACCGTCGCCGGTATCGGCCTGTCGGTGTGGTGCGCCGTCGTCGTCGGCTCGATCGACAACGTCTTGCGGCCCCGCCTCGTAGGTCAGGACACCAAGATGCCCGACCTGCTGATCCTGCTCAGCACCCTCGGCGGACTCGGCTTCTTCGGCGCCATCGGGTTCATCGTCGGGCCGATTGTCGCCGCGCTGTTCATGACGGTCCTCGGACTGTATCGGGCGGCGTTTGCGGATGTACTAGCGGAGTAGTGCGGCGGCGGCACGGCGGGTCTCAAGCGACGCTCCGCGTCGCGTCTCAAGTGCTTCGCACGTCTCAGGCGGCTGCGCCGCGTCTCGAGGGAGTTGCGGGTTGTTGGACCTGAGACGGCGCGGAGCGCCTTGAGACGTATCGCGAAGCGGTACTTGAGACGCGCGCAGCGCCTGAGACCCGCGCGGTAGCACCATAGCGCGGTAGCGCTAAGGTGCTACCGCGCACGGAAAAGGTTCGACGCC
>JAJDDR010000537.1 GCA_029260255.1 Phycisphaerae bacterium | reverse complement strand
TGGCGCAGCTCGATCGAGAGAGGGCGATCACCGCCCAGTCGCCTCGAGTCCGTGGCGGCGTCCTTGTTGTGCCAGGTGGCTTGGTCAAGCAACTACGTGGCGAACACCCGGGACGGCCTGATGACGGCGCAGACGCTGAGGCTCGAAGGCGTGTCGAGTTGCTCGCGATGGGTGCGGTAATGAAGGCGGAGCGCAAACTCGGTCGCGAGCCCCGCGACGTCAGCGCCGAGAACAAGGGCTATGACATCGAGTCCTGTGACCCCGGCAGCGGCCAACTACTGTTCCTTGAAGTAAAAGGTCGGGTCGCCGGGGCGAAGACCGTCACGCTGACGGTCAACGAAGTTCGCAAGGCCAATAACGTGCCCGAGAAGTTCCGCCTCTGCGTGGTGGTAGTGGAGAACGACGTCGCCACGGCCCCAGTCTATGTGGACAGTGCCTTTGAGTTCGGTAAACCGACCTTTGGCCAGGTCAGCATCAACTACTCGCTCGATTCCCTGCTCCAGAGCGGAGTGCCACCCGAATGACCGAGGTCAAGACTCGCAAGAAACTCATCGAGGTTGCGCTTCCGCTACTGGGCATCAATGCAGCTGCGGCGCATGAGAAGCAACCCGGAATCGGTGCACATCCGCGAGGATTGCACCTCTGGTGGGCGCGTCGCCCGCTCGCAACAGCCCGAGCAGTGATCTTCGCCCAACTGGTTGACGATCCTTCCTCGCATCCCGAGCGGTTCCCAACGGCGAGTGAGCAGGACGCAGAGCGGCGACGCCTGTTCGGGATCATCGAGAATCTCGTCATATGGGGGAACACTGCCAACCGGGCGGTGTTGGAACAGGCGCACGCAGAGATCTGGCGCAGTTGGCGTTGGACGTGCGAGGACAATCGGAGTCACCCGCGGGCATCGGAGCTGTTCGATCCGGACAGGCTACCTGCTTTCCATGATCCCTTTGCTGGTGGCGGATCACTACCACTGGAGGCTCAGCGGCTTGGCCTCGAAGCGCATGCGAGCGATTTGAACCCGGTCGCCGTGCTCATCAACAAAGCGATGATCGAGATCCCGCCGAAGTTCGCCGGACTCGCACCGGTCAATCCCGATAGTCGGAGCGACAATGCACTGCTACAACGGCAGTGGAGTGGAGCGGAGGGACTGGCCGACGACGTGCGTTACTACGGTGGCTGGATGCGCGCTGAGGCCGAGAAGCGCATCGGACATCTATATCCAAGGGTCACTGTGACCGACGACATGGTGTCAGAGCGGCCCGACCTGAGTGGCTATCGAGGCCGGGAGCTTGCGGTGATCGCGTGGATCTGGGCACGCACTGTGACCAGCCCCAATCCAGCGTTTGCGGGCATTCAGGTTCCACTTGCAACGACGTTCATGCTGGCGACCAAGAAGGGGCGGGAAGCTTGGGTGGAGCCTGTCGTTGAGGGCGGCGACTACAGGTTCACGGTAAGAGTGGGGCCGCCTGATGACCTCAAGGCTGTGAAGGCAGGGACCAAGCTAGGAGCCGGCTCGAACTTCGAATGCCTACTGTCGGGGACGCCAATCGATGGTGACTACATCAAGATCGAGGGCCAAGCTGGCCGTATTGGAGCCCGACTGCTGGCGATCGTCGCGAAAGGAGATCGCGGGCGCGTATATCTTTCGCCGACCCAAGAGCACGATGAGATCGGGAGCGACGCGACATCGGAATGGCGGCCCGAGGTTGAGTTCTTCGCGAAAGCCCTCGGGTTCCGGCTTGGCAACTATGGAATGTCGATGTGGAGCCACCTTTTCACTGCCCGCCAGCTCGCAGCTCTATCTAGCTTCTCCGGTCTCGTGCTGGAGGCGATAGAGCAGGCAAAGAGGGATGCTGCAGAAATCGAAACTCTCGACGTAGGTGAGTCGCTCAGTGATGGGGGGGACGGTGCGACAGCCTACGGAGAGGCTGTAGGGGTCTATCTTGCGTTCGCTGTCGATCGACTCGCAGACTACAACAGCACAATCTCGACTTGGAAACCATCCGGCGAGCAGGTGATGCAGACCTACAAGCGTCAAGCGCTGCCAATGACCTGGGATTTTCCCGAATCCAACATTCTCGGAACCAGCGCAATCTGCTGGAGCAAGGCGGTCAAGTATTCTGCGGACAATCTCACCTCCTCGGGAAGTGTCATGGGTAGCCCCCCCGGTTTTTCGGATCTGGCTGACGCTGGGGGGCAGGTGTTGTCGCGAGGCAAGATTGTTTCAACTGATCCTCCCTACTACGACAACATCGGCTACGCCGACCTCTCGGACTTTTTCTACGTCTGGCTGCGCCGTTCTTTGGGGCCGGTATTCCCTGGCCTGTTCGCCACTCTCGCGGTGCCGAAGGGCGAAGAGCTGGTGGCCACGCCTCATCGTCACGGGGGCAAGGACGAGGCGGAACAGTTCTTTCTCCATGGCATGACCCGAGCGATCCGTCGCCTTGCGGAGGAGTCTCATCCAGCTTTTCCGGTGACGATCTACTACGCATTCAAGCAATCCGAGACAGGCAAGAGCGGCACTGCCAGCACGGGGTGGGAGACATTTCTCGATGCCGTGATTCGTGCGGGCTTTGGAATTAGCGGAACTTGGCCGATGCGCACTGAACTTGCGAATCGCATGCGTGGGATGGGCTCCAACGCACTCGCATCCAGCGTCGTGCTGGTATGCCGTCCTCAGGCTCAGAATGGCGTGGCGACTTCGCGCCGTGATTTTCTTGCCGCACTGAAGCAAGAGCTGCCCTCAGCCATTGCTCACCTTCAGCTTTCAAACACCGCGCCGGTGGATCTTGCGCAGGCCGCCATAGGACCGGGCATGGCGATCTACACTCGCTACGGCAGGGTGCTGGAAAGCGATGGTTCGCCGCTTGGGGTGCGGACCGCTCTGACGCTGATCAACGAGGTGCTTGACGAGGCTCTCGCGGAGCAAGAGGGCGACTTCGATGCGGACACGCGGTGGGCGCTGGCGTGGTTCGAAGAACATCGCTTTGGCGAGGGGGACTTTGGGCTCGCGGAGACTCTCTCGAAGGCGAAGAACACGAGTGTATCCGGGATCGTGGACTCCGGCATCCTCGCGTCAAGGGGCGGGAAGGTCCGCCTACTCATGCCTGCGGAGCTTCCGCCAGCGTGGGATCCCGCCACTGACGATCGAATCCCGGCCTGGGAGGTGGTTCACCACCTAATTCGCGTCCTGGAGACCAGTGGCGAGGATGCGGCGGCTGAACTCGTGACCAAGCTCGGGGGCCAGGCCGAGGTGGCGCGGGAGCTTGCCTATCGGCTCTACACGATCTGCGAGCGAAAGAAGTGGGCGCCGGAGGCTCGGGCATACAACGGCCTCGTCGTGAGCTGGTCTGAAATCGAGGCTCTGGCCCAGAAGGACATCCCCACGCCTACCTCCCAGGGTCAGCGAGAACTCTTCGACACGTAGACACATGGCACTTAGCAACCGAGACCGAGTTCGTAAGGCTCAAGACGTCCTCAGAGAGGGTCTTCTACCGTTCCTTGAACGTGAATGTCGCGCCGTGCTCGGAGAGTCCTGGCAGGATCAACTGCTGGCTGAGTTGCGCGGGCTGCGCAAGGGCGAGGATAGTGGTGTTCACTGGGACGTTCAGGCGATTCTAAAGGTCATGATTGACCGCTGGAGTCAGGTGTTCCGGCGAACGCTGGGGCAGGTTGAGCGCGCCCACGTCAGCTTGTTAATTGACGTCCGGAACAAGGAGGCGCACGACGAGGTGTTCGCCTCGCAGGACGTTCTGCGCGCCCTCGACAGCATGTGCATCTTGCTCGACTCGGTGTCGGCGGCAGAGCAGGCCGAAGCGATCCGGAAGATGCTGGAGGACCTCAACCGCGTCGTCTTCCAGGAGCAGGCTCGCAGCAAAGTCCGCTACCAGCAGACTCTGGAGGGAATGCCGCAGGCGGGTCTCAAGCCGTGGCGCGATCTGGTTACGCCCCATCCCGACGTCCAGAGCGGTCGTTACATGCAGGCGGAGTTCGCTGCGGACCTTGCCCAGGTTCGCAAGGGCGAGGGATCTCCAGAGTATCGCGACCCCGCTGAGTTCTTCCGCCGCACCTACATCACTGCCGGGATGCGTGACTTGCTGGTCGGCGCGTTGCAGCGGCTGACCGGCGGTGCCGGTGATCCGGTTCTTGAACTCCAAACGAACTTCGGCGGCGGCAAGACGCACGCGATGCTTGCGCTCTACCATCTGTTCGGCGGAGTCCAGACCAGCGTTCTCGAAGGATTGGAGCCGATCCTCAAGGACGCGGAGGTCGAGCAGGCTCCTACGGCCAAGCGGGCGGTCCTCGTGGGCACGGCGCTCTCCGTGGGTGAGGTTAGCGAGAAGCCTGACGGCACGCGGGTGCGCACGCTCTGGGGGGAACTTGCGTGGCAGCTCGGCGGGCGCGAGGCATTCGACATGATCGGGGAAAGCGATCAGAACAGCACGAGCCCGGGCTCGGATGACCTCGCGCGCCTGTTCAAGCTGCACAGCCCCTGCCTCATCCTGATCGACGAGTGGGTTGCGTATGCGCGCCAGCTCCGTCCTGAGCTACCCGGCGGCTCGTTCGACGCGCAAAGCACGTTCGCTCAAGCCCTCACCGAGGCCGCGAAACAGGCGCCAGCAACACTACTTGTTGCGTCAATCCCGGCCTCCAAGATTGAGATCGGCGGCGACGCTGGCGAGCACGCGCTGGACGTCTTGAAGAACGTGTTCGATCGAGTTGCCAAACCTTGGCGACCGGCGACCGGCGATGAGGGCTTCGAGATCGTCCGCCGGCGGTTGTTCGAGCCAATGAGCGGAAAGGACAGTTTCGCCGCCCGCGATGCCGTCATCCATGCTTTCACGAAGCTCTACAAGGACAACCGAGCCGACTTTCCGAGTGACTGCGCGGACTCGCAGTATCGGGATGCGATGCAAGTCAGCTACCCGATCCACCCGGAGCTGTTCCGTCGGCTCTACGACGATTGGAGCACGCTGGACAAGTTCCAGCGCACGCGCGGAGTGCTGCGCTTGCTCGCCAAGGTGATCCACCGCCTGTGGGAGAGTCAGGACCCGGCCCTGCTCATCATGCCGTCGTCGGTGCCAATGGATGACCATTCGGTCAAGTCCGAGCTGACCCGGTATCTCGATGACGTGTGGGAGCCGATCATCAGTCAGGACGTCGACGGCGAGAAGTCCATGCCGCTGCGTGTGGATCAGGAGAACGCTCGCTTCGGGCGGCTGTCAGCCTGCCGGCGCGTGTCGCGATCGCTCTACGTGGGCACGGCTCCCGGGGCGGGCAGCAAGAACCCCGGCGTCGGCATCGAACGCATCCGGCTGGCGTGCGTGCAGCCCGGTGAAGCGATCGCCACTTTTGGGGATGCTCTCCGTCGAGTTAGTGACCAAGGTCGATACGTCCACCAGGACGGCAACCGCTATTGGCTGTCTACGCGGCCCAACCTCAACCGGACAGCCGACGATCGCGCCGCCGACAACCTCCGCGATCGAGAGACGCTCTACGTGGACATCCGCAAGCGCCTCCAGCGAGATCGAAGTCGAGGTCAGTTTGCCGGCGTCCACACCTGTCCGCCAAGCACGGCGGAGGTGCCTGACGAGCCCGCGACGCGCCTTGTCCTGCTGCGGCCCGAGGCCCCACATGCCCGTGGCCGCACCGACTCTGCCGGGATCGCGTCTGCTACCGAGTTTCTGGAGAAGCGCGGCAACAGCCCGCGCTTGAATCAGAACGCCATCGTCTTCCTAGCTCCTGACCGGAAGGAGTTGGAGAGCCTGCTAGATGCCGCCGCTTGGCACAGTTCCTGGGAGTCGATCATCAAGGATCGGCAGGCCCTCAATCTCGACGAGTTCCAGAAGAAGCAGGCCGAGACCAAGATTGATGAGTTCGACCAGGCGATGGATCTCCGCATCGCATCGACCTGGATCTGGGCACTGGTGCCTCAGCAGTCGACCGCAAAGGACCCGGTCGCGTGGGACGTCGTGAAATGCACCGGCGACGACGCTCTGCCCAATCGCATATCCAAGAAGCTGATCACCGAGGAGATGCTCATCAACCAGTTCGCGGCGGTCAGGCTGCGGATGGCCCTGGACAAGCACCTCTGGCAGGAGCGCGACCACGTCTCGCTCGCGGAGTTGCAGGAGTGGTTCCCGCGCTACGTCTACCTGCCGCGCGTCGCGAGCCCCGAGACGATCGAGGCAGCCGTCGAAGACCGAACGAGCCTCCTGGGTGATCAAGAGACCTTTTCTCTCGCAGATGACTTCGATGTAGCCGCTAGCCGCTACATCGGGCTTCGCGCAGGACTTCTAGCGGGCAAGGTTGCGATCTCTCCGAGCACTCTGTTAGTGAAG
>JAJDDR010000536.1 GCA_029260255.1 Phycisphaerae bacterium | reverse complement strand
GAACGCTGTATCAATTAGAGACAGCTCGCCGGGAGAGAACGTCTCAACCCGCCGTTGCTCGCCAGCGTACGCATCGTTAACGATGACCGCCATGTCCTCGATTGAACCACCGTCTGACTTCGGCTTTGTTGTCTCGATCTTGACGCTCCAGCGTCCGCTCGTGGCCCGATGGAGCAGTTCATTCGCGATCTCACAGAGCCCGGGACCGTAGGCGTCGACCTCATGCTGAGGGATCCCTCGGGGCCCATACGCATCTTCAATGATTTTCCAAAGCTCAAGCTCACGCTCCAGTGGATGCAGGTCGCCAGCGGTGCCCTCGATCTCTCGGTAGGTCTCGACGATCCCACGACACTCAGCGGCGGTGTCTGTGGCGGTATTAAGGTCGACCACCAGACGACCAACGGAGGCCTTAGCTTCCCGGATTTTCACACGCAGGGACTTCACTTTGTCCTCGACGTCCATCCAGCCCTCAAAGTGGATCTCATCGAGCTCTGCCCGGATACTCGCGAGCTTCGCGTTTTTTGCAACCCAGGCAGAGTGGGCTTTTTTATCGTCGAGCAGCTCATCTACGTAATTCTCGGCGGCCAGTAGCTCAACATTTGATGGCTTTATGTAGAAGTCAACCAAGCCAATATCAACATCAGCTATAGTCTCACGCAGTCCATCCAGGGAATTTTTGGCAGAGACAGCGTCCGCAATAAGAGGGCACCCTCCGTAGATGCCATTACCGCCGCAAGGGACTTTCTCGACCTGCGAGCCGATCCCTTCCTTGGTAGACAGCTCATCGGCCAGTCGCGACCGCAAGTCGACGCGTTCCATGTAGTCACGATAGCAATCGACCGCAGAGTTGAATTTCGCACCGAGTCTCTTAGCCTCCATTTGAGCGGCGGCGAGCTCATCATCAGTCACCGCGCACGAGTCCACATGGTCATTCGCACCACCCTGCAGCTTGGCACGGAAGCTATCGAGTTTTCTTATCCTCTTGGCCACGAGGATCTGTGGCTCCAAAGCATTCCATTCGGCCTCGACCACTTCAACGACTGTTCGGGCGTGTGAGAGCTTCTCAGTCAGCTCCACAACCCGGGCTTCCCGCATAGGGAGCGCCTCGGCTTCTACCGTGTATCTCTCCATTTTCTCGAGCATCGCCCGTCCAAGGGCCTTCGCATTCTCGAGGGCCTTCTCGGCCTCACCCCGCTTGGCCGCCGCCTGACTGTGCAAGCGGCTCAGAGGTTCCAGCACCGGCGTCAAAATGGATTGCCAGATGTTCTGCCGTTCTTTCCGGACAAGCCGGTCGAAGGCACCCGCCTTGTTCTGGGCAGCCATTGGACCCGCGAGAAACCAATCGAGAGACGGCAACATTTGAGCGAGTCCGTCGGCGTCTAGCTCGGCGTCATCACATCGAAACCGGCAGACCCGAGCATCCCTTGTGAGCGTCCCGCCATCAAGCTGCAGCTTGATTCTGCCATGGGGTCCCAATAGCTTCTTTACGCTTGGCTTTCGACCTACGACCGCGCGGCTGATTGATTTGCCGTAGAAAGGTAAGACGCTGATACCTTCAAGGAACGTCGTTTTCCCGACGCCCTTGCGCCCACCGATACCGATGATGCCCGCGGGGATCTCAAAATCAATGTCCGGCAGGCGCCACAAGCCATTGATTGTCACTCGCTCAATCATAGATGCCCACCTTCTCCTGTACGATTGCGGTTGCGAGTGCGAGAACGTCGTCGATGGTCTCATCATCGTATTTATCCTGTAGCCAAACCCGGAGCTTCTCGATCGGTGTCTCCGCGTTCACTATCTCGGTTGTGCCTCGTCTCATACGGGCACCTGTTTCCGCAGGTCGTCCAGGTAACTCGCGCGGTCAGGCGGCGGGCTCCCGACAAACGCCTGTTCATCAAACCGAACATCGGCGACGATCGATAGTTTCCGAGCCAGGTCCACCTGGGCGCGCTCGAAGAGTTTCATCTGGAGCACGCTCGAGCACTCAATGAATGCCTGCGATCCGAGGGCCTCATCTCGGGCGAGATCCCAGTGCTCCCCATGGACTTCCTTGAGGAGCTCCACCCACCGTCGCTGGAGCTGGAGTACCCGCTCGTCAACAACAGTTGTAACGGTTTCTGACTTCAGTTTGTCATATTCACCGGCGGTGCTGACCTCGTATGTCCCAGCGTCCGGCGGCATGTTGGTCGAGAAACTCGGGACCAACGCCGCGAGAGGCTCACCCACTTCAACCTCCGGCTCCGGCCGCTCGTAGTCGCCCTCGACCTGAATGTTCTTCAGACGATCGGCGAATGCGATTTTGATCACATGTGCCAGTGCACACTTACTGAGCATTGTCAGCGGGTTATTCTTCCACTGGCTGTTGCCGCGTGACCTCTCCCGCATGTACACCGGCTCAGAGATGGCCGAGGTCATGCCCGTTCGGCGGATTTCATACCGACAGGCGAACGGCGCACCCTTCTCCGTCCAGTACATGCTTTCCTCGCCCTTGGAGTTCACCCATATTGGCCCGAGGATCGCCTCACATTGCCCGCTAGATAGCGCCTTCCCGCGCAGTGCCCCGATAGATGTATGCGGAACAACCGATCGTGAGCTCTTGGTAGCGTCGAACACGAGCGGATAGATTTCTCCGAGAAAAGGATCCATCCCCGAGTGGTGGGCAATCAACAGGAAGTGCCCGAACTCCGCCGGCGTCAATCCGCTGCAGTAGTTTTGATGCAGCATCTGCAGTTGTTCGCTGTTGAACGTCCCATCAGGGAGGAGACGCAGGATAACCGCCGCCGTTTCTTTCGTTATTTTCGCTAGTTTTGTTGTCATAAAAACCCCAGCATCAGACCGATCGCGACCCCTAGGACAAGCAAGAGCCCGCCCGAGGTCCGAACCGGTTCGTTGTGTTTGCCAAGTAGCGCCGCGCTCGACTCGCCCCGTTCGGCCGTGCGGGCCAGGACGTACCGGCGCTTTCCGCCAACGACGATAAAGTTCTTTATTTCCATCAGTGCCCCCTTAGTTGAATTCGTATCGTCGTGCCAGACGCCAAAGGGCACCCTCGCGCAACCGCCCCATTTAATTTCGGCACAGAGCCCACGTCGACGCCGGCGGGAGCCGCCGTGCAAGCAGTCCACGATGGCCCGCGGTCATCGTAGTGCTTTTTGCAAGCCGGGCACTCCGGACAGCCGTCGATTGTGATCACTTTTTCGTTTACCATTTTTGATCCCTAACTAGTAAAGTTGACAACCACGCTAACACAGGCTACATTGGGCGTCAAGTAACAACCTTGGACGATGAAATGAATGTTTACACGACAACAGAACTAGCGGACATGCTCAAAGTTTCTGTGGAGACGGTGCGACGAAATGTCCGGGCGAAAAAGTGGCTTTGCTCTTGGGTTGGGAGGCGGATCCGATTCACCGATGAGCATGTGCGACTGATTCTGAGGGATAGAAGCGATGAGAATACTAAAGATCCACAACTGGGATAGGTTTCAGCCCGGCAAGTCGAAGTTCACTGTCGTTTGCCGTTGGGTGGCCGTCCCTACAGACCTAGACAGCCCCAAGTATGAGTTGATGGTTGCAGAGAGGGTGAAGGGCTGTTTTGTGTCTATGGCTCAGCACCTTGCAACAAAAGTGCCCCCACGAGAAGGGTACCTAACACACAACTGTCGATCTGATGGAATTCCCTTAACGCCAGAACAGCTCTCCAGGCAGACGTTTTACCCGGTCGATGTAGTTAAACACACCATAGAGACAGCACTAGCTGTTGGGTGGTTAGAAGAGGAAACCTCAGTAAAATCCACAACTCGCGAAATCGTGCGCAAACCATGCGCAAAGTTGGCGCAAACCGTGCGCATAAATTCCGAAATTTGCGCGAAAAAGGCTCCTGCAAGGGAAAGGAAGGGAAGGGAAAGGAAAGGAAAGGAAAGGAATATAAAGAAAGCCGGCAAGCCGGCGGACACATATAGGGCTGACGTCAAAGAGGCTCTTGAATGGCAAAGAGAGATGATCGCTTGGGCTCACGACCACTATGCGGTCGAGATACGAGACATGGTCATCAAGGGCAGAATAGAGCCAAACGTGGTAGTTCCCGCGTTCCGCATCACTGACACCAAGATCCGCCAGTACACAGCTCGACGCAACGACGGCCATTCGAGAGACGACGTACTCGCGGCGTTCTTCGGAAACGCCTGCAACCCGTGGCACCTTGCGAGGTCAAAGCACGACTGGGAGTTGATCTTACGCGTTGGCAAGTTCGACAAATTCAAGACCGCCGGCGAAAAGGAAAAGTTTGACTATGAAAGAATCAAGAAATGGATCGACGACAAGCGGGCTGGAGATACTGTACAGGGAGATCTGGGAGTCGCACTTCCGAACCAATGACAGCGGCCCGTATTGGGAAGGGATCTGCAAAGACTTGGCACCCGAGAACATCCAGTCTGCGCTACTGCACTGGAGAGACCACCGACGCAGCCCGGAGTATCGATCGGTTGATTTGTCAACCAAACCGTTGTGGATCCGTTGGATCCGAGGGAAGGCCGCACAGTTCTCGTGGGATTCCAAAACCCCACTTGAGCAACAGGCGCATAATGACGCCGCACGCGCAGCCAGATTCGACGCAGAAGCAGACAAGCGCAATCGCAACCACAAGGTCCGACAGAAGTACAATCTTGCCTTAGCGGGCCTTACAGACGACCTGGCTACTGGTGGGTGGAGAAGACACGCTGTTGAGGTCTACACGTACTTGCAGCCGCAGCGAGACTCGACTGGTCGACTTGAGGCGACGCGGTGCCCGATGCCGTTCTTGCGGGACTCGCCGCACAACTCTTCTTGCTCGGTCTGTGGCGGAACAGGGCGAGCGGATTGGCCACGGACATATCAGCAGCTATCGAGAGACAGTCACGCGGAAAGGTGGATGCCGATTCTCCAGGGGTTTCTCGAGAACGGGATCACGAAGGGGGTGACTGGTGTATGAGATCCTAAAATGCCCGCTCTGCGGGGCACTTCTCAGCCGTGATCCAAAAGACGAGGACCAGCGACTACATCGATGCGCAAACGGGCACAGTGTGCAGATTGTCACCAGAGAGTTGGACCGGAGAAAGGCCTATGAGTTGCCGACATATAATCACTAAGCGCCAAGCATTGATCACAGTGCGCGGCATCACGCGATACTACGAAATGACCGCCAATGGGTGGCGGCTTGAACTAACGGAGAAAGTATGAGTGACGGCACAAGCGCCTACATCTTCGCCAAACTCTTCAAAGTTTTGGCCGATGTGAAAAGCGGGAAAGAGTTCGATGTCGCCAAGATAGCCCGGACTTTTGCGTCGGAATCGATGAAATATGATTTCTGCTGGGAAGACATGCGCGTCGATGACGACCTGGTTTCCCTGGGATTGCGGCAAGAGTGCGGAAACGCTGGATGCAATGAAGCAAACGACTACGCAATAGGCATCTACTACCCAGAAACAGAGTGCTTGGACTGCGGATTTGAAGTTATTTGGAAAAACCTATTGACACCGACACAGCAGATCGGACAAGATACGTCCATGGATGTAAACGACAAATTAGTAAGATTGGCAGACGCCGCCGAGATCTTGGCTGTCTCAGAGGACGCCCTCCGTCGATGGATTAACATCGGTCGGCTGGATTCTGTCCGAATGGGGGCCTCTGTTAGGCTGAAGCAATCAACGATCCAGGCGATACTCGACGGGGAGCTGGTGATACCAAAATGAAGCACTTCGTTTTGATGCTGGCAATCCTCGTGGGTCTGTTCTCCAGCTGGGGAGCCTTCATCTGGTGGACGCTGCAATGAGTGAGACGATCAAAGACCTTGAGGGTCGATTGTGTGCGCTCGAATTACAGGTTGCGGACATTATCGCAAGAAGCGCTTGTCCTAGGTGTGGAAGCGTCAACCCCGCATACTGGTACAGCACCAATGGGCAATGCACTGGGTGCGCGGACTGTCCAGTTGTCATCACTACCGCCGGGGGTGAACCATGACGTTCACACGAGCCAGGGCGCGCTTTCGAACTGCGCCCGATCGACAGAATAAAACCGAACGTCGTTTTATGGATCAGTATCTGCTTCTGCGAAAGTTCGAAGGGGTGTCTGTCCATTACGAGCCATGCCAGGTCAAGTACAGGCTCGCGGACAAAACATGGTTCTTGCCGGACTTCGCTGAAATCCTCGCCGATGGGGAGATCAACTACTACGACGTGAAGGCCGCCTGGAAGAACAAGGACGGCAGTTACTCCCCGCATTGCGAAGACGACGCGAAGGTCAAAATCAAAGTCGCCGCTGAACAGCATCGGCGCTGGGGTCATTGGATTATGGCCTGGGAAGATGGCAGGGCAGGCTGTGGAGCCTGGAAGACCAAGGAATTCAATGAGTGAATCGCGAGAACATCAGGCGCTCATAGAGCGTGCTGCCCTCTGGTTGAAGGTCAGTCGACGGTGCGAGATCGTACTATGTAGTCCCCAACACCCGATCCTCAGAGAGCGACCGGACGTCATAGGTTGGGACCGCCGAGGTCTCAGTTACACCGTCGAGGCCAAGGTCTCCGCGGACGACCTTCGGCGGGAGGCCACGAAGTCCTGGGGATATCGAGTGGGTTTGTATCGATGGATTATCACACCGGACACCCTCGAATGGGCATCGGCCGACCGATACACCGGGCACTTGATTGT
>JAJDDR010000535.1 GCA_029260255.1 Phycisphaerae bacterium | reverse complement strand
CTGGTGTTCCAGGACTACGCATTGTACCCGCACTTGTCGGTGTACGACAATCTGGCTTTCGGATTGAAGATGCGTCGGACGCCGAAGTCCGAGATTCGCCGGCGGGTGACTGAAGTCGCCAAGTTGCTGGGGATCGAGGACGTGCAGTCGCGGAAGCCGCATGCGCTTTCCGGCGGTCAGCGTCAGCGGGTTGCGTTTGGTCGCGCGATTGTGCGTCGGCCAAAGGTGTTCCTGTTCGACGAGCCGCTCGCGAATCTCGACGCGCAACTGCGCGTCAAGGTGCGTCAGGAACTCCGGCGCATGCAGCGTGAGAGGGGCATGACGTCGTTGTACGTCACGCACGATCAGTACGAGGCGATGGCCTTGGGCGATCGGATCGCGGTGATGTGCGGTGGGCGTTTGCAGCAGGTTGGCAGTCCTGAGGAGGTCTTTGCTCGGCCCGCGAATCGATTTGTCGCGGGGTTTCTCGGGACGCCGCCGATGAGCTTTCTGGATGGAAAGCTCGTGGGTTTCGATGGCACCTTCGGGTTCGAGTGTGCCGGAGGACTTCTGCCGCTTCCTGGGCGGCTGGCGGCGTGTGCCGCGAGTCGGGCTGGGGCGCGGGTGGTGTTGGGAATTCGCCCGGAACGGGTGGTGATGACGGATGGGTCCGGCGACCGTGGTTCGGACGCGTCCCTGCCGGTTCGGGTTTTGATGTCGGAGTCTCTGGGTGACCACCGAAACGTGTTTGCACAGACCGCCGATGGCCAGGAAATCGTCGCGCGGATGCCCGTTTCGTCCGATGACACGGGCGTTTGTGAGGTCCGGGCGGTGCTCGATCTCGAGCATGCGGCGTTGTTCGAGCCGGGAGAGAACGGCGCGAACATCGTGGCGGGTGTTGGTGGGATCGGTAATCGCGAGTTCTAGTGCGCGTATTGTCGGGACCGCGAACATCGCTGCCGGTGGGCAAACCAGTCGGAGGCGTGTCATGCGCTAAACAGCCGACTCGATTGCAAAAACCGGAGCCTGATTTGGAAATGTGGGATTGCTTTTTGCGCGCCCACATTTTTGTTTGAAAGCGTGTTGAGCGGTGTACTTGAGGCGCGTGCGGTCGCCGGCTTACCGCACACGGTGCGAGGAACGCCAGAACATCATGAACAACGCAGATTTGGTACGCTTGGTCGATTCGATCAGTCGCGACAAGAACATCGACAAGGAAATGGTGTACGAGGACATCGAATCTGCGATGGTGTCTGCGGCGCGGAAGGCCTACGAGGAAGAGGACGATGTTCGGGTCAAGATCGACCGAGCCAGCGGCGAGATAGCGGCTACGGTGAACGGTAATCCGATCGATATGAAAATGCTGGGTCGCATCGCGGCTCAGACGGCCAAGCAGGTGATGATCCAGCGCATCCGGGAAGCGGAGCGCAGCAGCATATTCGACGAGTACTCCGAGCGTGTGGGCACGATCGCCACGGGCACGGTGGCGCGGACCGAGGGCAGCGCATTGGTGGTCAATCTTGGGCGATCGGAGGGCTATCTTCCTCGAAGCGAGCAGATACCGGGCGAATCTCACCACCCGGGCGAGCGTGTCCGCGCTATGATTCTCGATGTCCGAGAGGCTCCGTATCAGGTGCGCATCGTGTTGACGCGCACGCACCCGGATTACATTCGCAGGTTGTTCGAGGTCGAGGTTCCGGAAGTGGCGGAGCGGATCATCGAGATCCGTGCGCTGGCCCGCGAGGCGGGTTACCGCACGAAAGTCGCGGTGGCCAGCATCGACATGAAAGTGGATGCGGTCGGCGCGTGCGTGGGCGTTCGCGGCAGCCGAATCCGCAACATCGTGGATGAGCTGGGCGGCGAGAAGATCGACATCGTTCGTTGGAACGAGTCATCGCAGATTCTGATCGGCAACGCGCTCAAGCCGGCGGAAATCCAGGAGGTGGCGCTCTGTTTCGAGCTCGGCCGGGCAACGGTCGTTGTGTCGGAAGACCAGCTTTCGCTGGCGATCGGCAAACGGGGTCAGAACGTTCGACTGGCCGCACGGTTGACCGGCTGGGACATCGATATCCTCACTCCGGCTGAATACAACAAGGGTCTGGATGATCTGCAGAAGACGCTGAAGGTCATTGAGGGTGTCGAGGATGTGCTGCTGGACAAGATTCTCGCGTTGGGGATCGTGTCGCTGATGGACGTCAGGGAGGTGGGCACGGAGCCGTTGGTCAAGGAACTCGAACTCGAGGAGTCGCTCGCGACCACGGTGGTGGAAGCTGCCGTTGAGGGTATCGCGCGTTTGGCCGACGAAGACGAGAAGGCCAAGGCGGCCGCTGCTGAAGCTGCCGCCACTGAAGCTGCCGCGGCGGCATCTGCCGCCGAGGATGCCGCTGCGGTCGATGATGTTTCGGAGGGTGATCCCGGCGGTGAAGCCGAGTTCGAGTCGACCGGCGACGAGGTGGAGGCGCCCGATGCGTTGGTCGCTTCCGTCGCGGCGGCTGGGCCGAGTGCCGACGGCGCGTCGGCCGGCATGGCAGCGGCGGGAGATTCGGAAGCGGAATCTGCCAGTGAGATGCCAGGTAAGGCTGCCGTTGCAGAGTCCGTCCCGGACGACGGTGTCGAGGCGGAGTCCGATTAGCGGGCGTGTCGGTGGTCGTTGCCGCTCGGTGGGCGGCGCGTAGTTTGGAGGATCGCGTTTGGCTGAGAAGATGCGGGTTCACATCCTTGCCAAGGCTCTGGGAGTCGCGAGCAAGGTGATCATCGCCAAGTGTCAAGCTGAAGGGCTCGAGGTCACAAACCACATGTCGACGCTCTCGGCCGGTCTTGAGGCCACCATTCGCGAGTGGTTCAGCGAGGGGCAGCACGATACGACGATCGAGACGACGGACCGTGTGGACCTTGAGTTGGTCCGCAAGGCTGCTCGCAAGGCGTCCCGGCTGAAGGCCGAGATTGCCGCTGCCGCTGCGGCCGACGAAGCCGTCACCACGACAGCGACCGCGGTCGCAGAGGCGCCGCCCGATTCGGTTCCGCCTCCGACGGAGGTCATCGCGGAAGCTGCAGTTGAAGAGGTGGCAGAGGTGTGGGCACCAGATGCTCCGGTGGATGCGTCTGACACGGGTGAGGCGGTTTCCGTCGAGACCGTTTCCGACGTCGCGGCTGCGGTCGAAGTTGGCGCCGAGACGGTGGACGTTGCCGAAGCTGATGTTGCCGCGGCGGAAACGCCGGTGACGTCCGCGCCCGCGGACGGAGAAGAGCTGGAGTTGGAAGAGGCACCGACGCCGACGAAGAAGATCGTCCCGGCGGGTCCACAGAATGTTCCTCAGCCGGTGAAACTGAAGGGTCCGCGCGTGGTGCGTTACGAGCCGGTCGAGCAGGACGTTCGCCGGCCGGTTCCTCGCCGCCGTCCTGTGGAATCTCCCGGTGTCGGTGCGCCGACGCCGGTCGGCGAGGCGCCGGGCGCAGCCGGACAGCGCCGGCGCGGTCGCGGTCGCGGTGCGGTGGCCGATGCCGCGCGCAAGGGGCGCACCGCGGTGCCGCGCGTGGGTGGTTCGGACACGTCGCTCGAAAAACTCAAGGAATGGCGCGACCGCGATCTGGTCGAACGCAAGGAACGAATACACGACGCAACGGGCAGGCGCATTCATACGCGGCGCGGTGTCGCCGGCGGCAGACTCATACCGGGTGGTCCGGCGCCCGCAAAGACCGAGGCCACCGTCCAGGCGCCCGTACGCATGAAGGATCTCTGTTCGGCGACGGGCATTTCGCTGATTCAGATTCTGCCGATCCTCCGGCGGGAATTCGGCGTGAGCGGCCACATCAACATGGAGCTGCCGAACGAGATGGCCGAGTTCGTCGCGTTGGAACGCGGCGTGACGCTTACCATTACACCGGCGCAGACCGCCCTCGATGAGGTGGAGGCGGACTTCGCCAGCCGGGTGCACAAGAATATCAAGCCGCGCCCGCCGGTGGTCACTTTCCTGGGGCACGTTGATCACGGCAAGACCAGTTTGCTGGATGCGGTGCGGAAGACGCACGTTACCACCTCCGAAGACGGCGGAATTACGCAGCACATCGGTGCGTACCATCTGGAGCACAAGACGGCCGGCAAGCTGACGTTCGTCGACACTCCGGGTCACGCGGCGTTTACGGCCATGCGCGCTCGCGGGGCGCAGATCACGGACCTGGTGGTCCTCATCGTGGCCGCGGACGACGGCGTGATGCCCCAGACCGTCGAGGCGATCAACCACGCCAAGGCGGCCGATGTTCCCGTTGTGGTTGCGCTGAACAAGATAGACCTTGGCACGCAGAACGTGAACCGGATTTACGGCCAACTCGCCGAGCACGGGCTGCAGCCGAGCGGCGACTGGGGTGGCGAGACGGATGTTATTCAGACTGCGGCGACGACCGGGCAAGGTGTCGACGAACTTGTGGAACACCTGTCGGCGTTGGGTGAAGTGCTCGATCTCAAGGCCGGCTACAAGGGCGATGCGACCGGCACGGTCATTGAAGCGGAGACCAAGGAGGGCGTCGGTGCGGTCCTGCGGGTCTTGGTGCAGTCCGGAACGCTTCGCACGGGCGACATGGTTGTTTGCGGAAACGCGTTCGGCAAGGTGCGCGCCTTGCTGGACGATCGCGGGAAGAAGCTCAAGGATGCCGGTCCGTCGATTCCGGTGGAGATATGGGGGCTGGACGAGGTCCCGGTGGCCGGAGACAAGTTCTACGTGCTCAAATCGATGCAGCATGCCAAGACGGTGGCCGAAGGCTGCCGGAACCGGCGTGTGCATGAGGGCCGCGCGCAGTCGCAGCGCGTGCGTACTCTCGAAGACGTCGTCAAGCGCCGCGGAACGGATGAGATTCCCGAGCTCAACGTGATCCTCAAGGCGGACGTCGACGGTTCGATGGACGCGTTGCGGAACATGCTGGCGAAGATCCCGTCGGACGAGGTGAAACTCGGGTTCCGGCACGTGGGGGTCGGTCCGGTGAATGACAGCGACGTGCTGCTCGCGGACGCGTCGGACGCGATCATTATCGCGTTTCGTGTGGTGCCCAGCGTCGGCGCCAAGCGTCTGGCGGAATCCAAGGGCGTCGACATCCGACAGTACAAAGTCATCTACGATGTTGCCGGAGACATCAAGAAGGCACTCGAAGGTCTGCTGGCGCCGGACGAGAAGGTCGAACAGCGTGCGACCTGTGAAGTTCGAGAGGTGTTCAATGTGACGAAGGTTGGTACCATTGCGGGTTGCATGGTGACCGACGGTCTCGTGAAGCGCGCGCATCTGCTCCGGCTGACACGCGACGGCACCGTGGTGCGTGACAACTGTCGCATCGGGTCGCTGCGCCGGTTCAAGGACGACGCCAAGGAAGTCCGTGCAGGCATGGAATGCGGCATCCGGATTGAAGGATTTGACGACGTCAAACCGGGTGACAGCATTGAGTCATTTGAAATCGTGAAGATCGCGCGCACTCTGTAGACAGCAGTTCTTCAAGGACGCGACGCAGACGCATGATTGAGTTCAAAGCGGATTGCGGCCACACGGTTCGGGCCAAGGACGAAGACGCCGGCAAGGTGGTGCGCTGTGCGTACTGCGGGCGGGAAGCGCAAGTTCCCCAGGAAGATCAGGACGAACTGGACTTCCTGTTCGGCGAGATCAGTTCCGAATCCTCCGCCGCGGCACCGTCTCCCAAGACGGCCAGACGTGCCCGCAAGACCGACCGCGCGGGGATGCCCTTCGGTCCGTCGCGCACGACCGTCGATCCTTTCGCTGTGGTCAAGAAGATGGCGTACGTCGCGGCGGTGCTGATCTGTGTGATTTTCGTCGGCAAGAAGTACGCGTGGCCCATGTTCAGCCAGGCGTTCCTCGATGGCGGGAAGCCGACGTCCGCGATTTCACCGCCGGCGGTCACCAAGCGGCCGTCGCGGAACACGGGCGACGCGGGCAAGCCGACGGCGTCTTCCAGAACATCCGGATTCCTGCCAAAGGACCTGGCGGCGCTTGGACCGGGGCAGGGCGTCTATGTCGACGCGATCCCGGAACGTGTGACCGTGTATTACCGGGAAGAGGACGCTTCGACCAAGAAGCTGGATTGGCTGCTGAGCCCGGACGTGACCCGACTGGAGACGCCGGGGTTGGCCGAGCTCGATCCCGGAACCTACGTCTTTGTGGCCGCCTTGCCCATCAACGACAAGCAACTCATGCGGAAGTACGGGAAGGGCTACGGCTATAAGGAAACCCGCGGAGATGCGGAGGACGAGAAGGACCAGCGCGACAAGGACAAAATCATCGATGGGTACTTCCGTCCGGATGGAGCGACGGATGTGGGTGTTTTCCAGGTTCGTGAACGACCGCACATCGTTCGTCAGTACGAAGTCACGGTGTATTCGGGTGAATGGTCGCTGTTGACGCCGCAGTTCCTGCCGTTCCGCTGTACTCTGGCCGAGACCATGGCGTTGGTCCCGGACCGGAAGGCGTATGGCTTCGAGGAAGCCGACGTTGAGCTTGAGTTGGACTATCACTCGGTGAAACAGCGGGATCGGGTCAACATTCTGAGCATACTCCGCCGCATTGGCACGATCAGTTACGACCCCGCCGAGGGCAGGGGGGGGTTCCGACTGTTCAAGATCGATCCGCTGAGTGGCGAGTTGATTGCCGTGCAGTTGCCGAAGGGTGTGCATGACGGGCAGAGTGCGCCGGGCGAGTCATGATCGTCGGCGTGCTCAGAGTGGAGCTCTCGATTGGTGAAGCGCAGTCGTTGAAGGACAAGAGACGGGTCATCAAGAGTATCAAAGAGCGATTGACCAACAAGTTCAACGTGTCGGCCGCGGAGGTAGACGCGCAAGATGTGTGGCAACGGTCGGTGATCGGCATTGCGTTGGTCGCCAATGAATCGCGGTTTGTGCATAGTTGCCTGGACAAGATCATCGACTGGATACGCCGACAGCACACGGTCACGTTGATCGGTTGCGAGAAGGAAGTGTTTTGAGTTTCGTGCGAGGGTCGGATGTCGGGTCACAGGGTTGAAAAAATCGCCGCGGATGTGCGTTTCATCGTTAGTGACGTGATCCGGAACAAGCTCAACGATCCTCGCATTGCGCCGATGAGTAGCGTGACGAAGGTCGAGATGAGCGGCGATCTGCAGATCGCCAAGGTGTTCATCAGCGTATTTGGAACCGAGGCAGAGGGGCGGCGGACGATGAGGGCGCTCAACCACGCCAAGGGCCACATCCAACGGTTCATCGCCAAGAACCTCCGCATCCGAACTTGCCCGCAGGTTCGACTGGAATACGACGATTCGATACGGCGCGTGAACGAGACTCTCGAAATCATCGATCAGACGATGCGCGAACAGGCCGGCGGTGTCGCCCCGAGTGCCGACCCGGCCGTTGATCACGAGCGAGCAGACGGAACCGCTGAATGAAGAACGGAACGCTGTATTCCAAGCGAGTCAGAAAGGTCTTTGCCAAGCTCAAGAAGGAGCTTGGTGAGCCCGAATCACCCGTGCCTACCGACCCCGTGGAGCAGTTGATCATCGGTCTCTTGTCGGTCGATGCTCCGGTCTCTCGCGCGGTTCGGGCTGCGAAGATGCTCGAGGAGGCGATGGTCGACATCAATGAAGTGCGTGTGTCTACTGCCGCCGAGATTTCGGTGATCATCGGCCCGTACGTCTCCAACAGCATGCTCCGTGCGGATTCGATCCGCCGTGCGCTGAACGCCATCTACAGAAAGGAACACGCGATCACGCTCGACCATCTGCACAAGGTCGGTCGCCGCGAAGCGAAGCAGTATCTGGACGATCTTGACGGGGTGGATGCGTCCGCCGCGGCGTCGGTCGTGTTGTGGAGTTTGGGGGGGCACGCCATTCCCGTTGACCAGCGCATGCACGGAACCCTCCGCAAGGAGGAACTCGTCGAGCCGTCCGCCACGGCCGACGAAGTGCAGGCGTTTCTCGAGAGGAACATCAACGCCAGCGATGCCAAGGCGTTCTGCCTTCTGATGCAGAACTTCGTGGGGAGTAAGTCGCGGCGTTCGAGCGACGCGTCGTCGACAAAGTCGGCGACCTCACGCGCGTCGAAGCGCAAGCCGGCGCGCTCCGCCACCACCGGAGCCAAGGGCGCGAGCAAGGCACCCAAGACGGCGACGAAACGTGACAAGTAATCGCCGGCCGTTGAGGCACATCGTGTCGAGGGCGAAACAAGTCTCCGGATCGTTCGTGATCGCCAGGGTCGCGTTTGGCGTGCTCCCGTTCATCGCCTGCGCCGGGTGCGCGACGGATCCCTCGGCCGAAGGCCGGGTGTTGGTCACTCACGGCAGCGACTACGATCCGGATCGGGCGCTGTTGACGCTCGAACAGATTCTCCCCGATCCTCCAGCGCCGGCTGCGCCGGAGTCGTCTCCGTCGAGCCTCGAGGGCCCTACCCTGAGGCGATTGGCTCGCGCCAGCGAACTGTACGGGCGACGGCGCTTCACGGAGGCCGCGCTGGAACTCGAGAAGGCGTTGCGCCGGGAACCGAACAACCCGCAGTTGCACCGCGAACTGGCCAAGACGCATTATGCGGCCGGCAGCTTCGAGCGTGTGCGATCGCATCTGCAAAAAGTCGTCACTCTCGGTAGTGCCGACATCGTGACACACTATTTGCTCGGGCGCCTCGCGTACGAGGATCGTGAGACGACTGAGGCTATCAGGCACTATCGCGTAGCCCTCAAGGGCGCACGCGCAGGCGAGTCGGCCCCGTTCGTCGCGCTGACGCACTTCCGGCTGGCGCAGGCGTTGAACGCGGACCACTACCTGACCGCTGCCATCGAGCAGTATCGAGCGTACGAGCGCGCAGTGCTGTCGCTCCCACCGGATGCGCCGCAGGAGCCGGAGCTGGTGGGCTTGTTGCAGATCAACGGCGGCAACGCGGGGGAGCCGATCTCCGTAGCCTACGAGAAGCTCGGTGAGTTCGGGGCGGCGGCCGATGCCCTGGCGGCCGCGCTGGCAGACCGTCGTGTGGACGGGGATGCCATGGAGCGTCTGGCCCGTCTGCTGGCGCGTAGCGGCCGGTTCGAGGAAGCGCTTGAGCGGGCGAGGTCGTTGATGGAGGAGACCGATCGCGGCGTGCAGCTCGTGGTCGACATCCACGAGCGCGCCGGGCATCCGGAACAGGCGGTCGACGATGTGCGCGCCTTGTACGAGGCGAAGCCCGAAAGACCGCACCTTGCCGTCGTCTACGTCGATGTGCTCCTGCGGTTCGGGCGGCTTGCCGATGCCGAGCGGGTCCTCACCGAAGGGCTGGTGCGACACGCAGGCGCGCACGAGCTTCGCTGGCGCCTGTGCGACGTCCTTACAAAGGAAAAGAAGTGGTCGCGCGTTCTCGAGGTGGCGGCCGATGCCCTTCGCGCTGACCCGGACGACCATCACGCGGCGCGCGGAAAGGTGCTCGCGATGGCCGGCGACGGTGACGCGATCACGATGTTGCTGGGGCGCGAGGAATCGCGCGCGCAGTCGGTTTCCGATCCGACCGCGGCATACCTGCTGGGTTGTTTGGCTGGGCAAGTCGGCCGGAGCGATCAGGCGGAGTCCTTTCTCGCGAGCGCGCTGGATGATCGCCCGCGTCTTACTCCGGCGCGCGTCCAACTGGCGACGATTCTGCTCGACCGATTCGCGTGGCAGGCGGTGATTGACCTGGCCACCGCTGAACCGGATGAACTGGCCGGCAGCGCGCGCCTCCAAGCCTTGTGTGGACAGGCCTACGCGGGGCTCGACGACTTCGGGCGTGCCGAATCGCATCTGAGCGCTGCCGTCGGACTCGATCGCACCGACATCGACGCGGCGGTGGCGCTGGCTCAGCTCTTACGGGATAAGGGTGAGATCCTCCGAGCCGGGCGGCAGTTTGAGGCGGTCATCGAAATGAACCCGCTTCACGAGGCCTCGCGAGAAGCGCTGTTCGAGATTCACCTGTTCGAGCAGGAGGACCGGCGTCAGGACGCGGCCGGTCAGCTTGCGGAGTTGCGGAGACTGTCGGCTTCGCCGCACCGTATCGCGCGCTGCGCCGCCCGACTCGATCTCGACCCGCGCGCCGCGGACTGGGGCAAGTACCGCAAGACACTTCAGGATGCGATCGATCGTAACGGTCCCGACGCCCGGACGTACGAATTGCTTGGGCAGAGTTACCTGCTCACGGATATGCCCGAGGAGGCGCTCGCCGCGTTCGATCGGGCGATCGAGCTTGATCCGGACGACGATGATATCGCGATGGGCCGGGTGCTCGCGTTCAGGGCGTTGCTTGACTACGACCGGCAGATCGAAGCGCTGGGCGTGCTGCTCACCCGGCATCCGAATCGGCAGATGTGGAACCAGAGCATGCTGGAGGCGCTGCTCATTGATCATCGATTCGATGAGGCCCTCGCGTGGTCGCTCCGGCGGCTCAAGCGCCCCGGTCTGTCCGATCAGGAGGTCTCGGTCTACCGCGATGGCGTGCGTGAGGCGCTCAGCCTCACGCGGCGTACCGACGAGTTGATAGCCTACCTCAAGTCCTGGCGCGACGAGGATCGTGGCAACCGCCGGCTGTCCGAGGTATTGATCGCGACGTACGGGCTCTTCGATCACCACGACGAGGCCGTTTCCGAGGCAGAGGCGTTCTACGATCGCGAGCCGAGCAGCGAAACCCGAAAGCTGCTGTGGCGGACCCTGGTCGCCGCCGAGCGCTACGAACGCGCCGAGCGGTTCCTGTTGCGACTTCTGGAAGACGATCCCGACGATGACTATTTGAATGACCGGCTGGTCCGGACGCTGGAGTTCGCGGACAGGCCCGACGACGCACTCGAATTGCTCGACAACGAGGTGTACGGTTCTCGCAGTCCGCTCGCGGTGCGCCAAGACAAGCTCAACGTTCTCGAACGCGCCGGGCGGTACGAAGAGGCCGTCAAACTGTGGTCCAAGTGGGTGCGAGACGTGGAAGCCAACCCGCACGAGGTGGGCGTCGACGTCAACGGCTTACGCATGGGTGTGGCCAACGCGCAGTTTCAGGCCGGTGAGGTCGACGAAGCGGTGATCAGCCTTGGCAACTGGAAGGACGAGGTCGACTCGCCGCTGGCGAAGTTCGAGTTTCTGACGCGCCTGTCGACGTACCATCAGTTGCTCGGCGAGAGCGACAAGGCGCTCGAGTTGCTCGGTGAG
>JAJDDR010000534.1 GCA_029260255.1 Phycisphaerae bacterium | reverse complement strand
GTCAAATCGGGTCATACACGCCTACCGGAAGGACGCGTTCCTTGGAGCCCGTTTGGACGACCACAAGATCGTGGCAGTGCGCTTCGTGCCGCGTCGCGCAGAACGCCTGACCGCCGCCGAGATCGCCCCGCTTCTCCCAAGCTATGTCAGATTTGCTGAAATGCGCGGTGATTCGTCCTGGAGCGTGCTCGGGATTGCAGGAGACATACGAAAGTACGTCCCCCTAGGTCGGATGCTGGCGCGCGATCCAGTAGACAACTCGGTAGTCGCGAGTTTCGCCTTCAAGACGACCTCATGTGGTCACGCACTTGAGGAACTGCGATGCAAGTTCGACGACGTTCGCCTCTACAATCCGCTCCCTCGCGAAGCGGACGCAGACGCAGATCACGCCGCCGAACCGCCACCGTCGCAGATTCACGTGTGGCGCGACGACGCGTTTCGGCGCCTGGTGATCCGTTCCCACCCCGATCAAATGAAGTTGGTTGCTGACACCCTGTCTGCACTCACCGCGCCGCGTGACTAGCAGTACAGTGCATCGTCGCGCACCCGGTCGTTTCCGAGCCCAAGCGCCAGCGCGGGGCTCCTCTTTCTACCGCAATACAACGGTCGAAATCTCGCCGAAACTGAACCTTGCCCCGCACCGCCAAGCGCCCACCGGCCAACAACCGCTCCACACCAATCACAGCCCACGCGCGATTTCGAGATAGAAACCGCGGATGCCCCGCTCAAACCGCTCGCGATCCGTAAAACAATGCGGCTCCGCCGGGTCACACCAGCCGACCTCGTTCAGGTGATCCGCTGCGATCTGCTTCACAAAGACATCCTCGCGCCACATCGCCGACGCCAACGACACCAGCCCGTCATTGGCACCCTCGCGCTCCGCGATCACATCGTACGCACGAAGGCGCAACGGCCAGAAGATCCGACCCCGAGCCTGCACACCGGCAAACGTCTGGTACTTGACACCGTTGCCACGCTCGAACGCACCGGCCTCCTCGTTGAAGAGCTTGCACCGCTCACTGGTCAGGTCCGCGAAGCCGGTCGCGTCGATGCCCAGAAAGTTCGAAAATGAAATCACCCAACCATGACGCTCGATGCCCCAGTCGGCAAAGCTGCTGCCATGATGCGGCGTCCCGATAGTCGTCAGCGAGGCGACCCGATCCGCCATCCGGTGCTTGCAGATCATGCGCCGCGCGTCGAGCCCCCCCATGCTATGTGCGATGATGTGGACCTTGCGATGCTCCGTAAAACCCGCCGTGTGCTTTTCGAGTTCCGCCTTCAGTTCGTCCGCTCGCTGGTCCACGCCCGCCGCCCAACTGACGTTCGTGTGAAACGCCGCAAACCCCGCGCCGATCAGCGTGCTGCGAATCCGCTTGAAGTAGTGCAGACCGTCGTCCGGCTGATTGTCCACACCGAACGTGAGTTGGAGCGGTTGGTCAAACCGGCAGATGCCGTGGGCCAACGCAATGGGATAAACAACTTCAATCGGCATGAGAATCCAGGCGCCCGCGAGCGAACCACCCTCCGAACAAATCCCATGTTAGACGATGCGATCACCCGGCGGTATCCCATCAAAATACCCCCCGCCGACTCCAACGCCATCGCCGACCGCCGCCTGTGAATTATGACCGACCACGCAAGACCGAGAACCGACCGAAACGCCAGCCTCCGATATCCCGGGCGGCGCAGACGCCACCCGCGCGAACCGCGCCTCCACATCCGTGTTTACTCACAGCGTCCGCGATCAACGCGACGCAATAACGAACCCACGCAGCGCTACAAACGGGCTTCCCAAAGTCCACCGCCGGTGTTATTAGCCCGCTATCATGCGGCGCCGACACGACGGAATACACCAAACCACACAGGAGTGCAGATCGATGACTCGAAGCGGCACGCTCGCAACAGCGCTTGTATTCATCACCGCGACCACCGCGCTCAATCCCGCGATCGCTCAAAACGACGAGCCCACCGCGCGCGAGAAGGAACTCATCGAACTCGTGCAACGACTCACCGAGCGCATCGACAAGTTGGAGACAAGACTGGACAAGGCCGAAACTGCCGAACCGGCCACCTTCGCCCCCGCAGCGCAAGAGCCCCCCCACCCACCGCCCTCGGCCGAAGAGGCGGAGATGCACGCCCGAGTGCAGCAGTGGTTCGCCGACGGACACACCCTGCGCCCCTACTGGAAGGACGGCCTGCGCTTCGACTCGCTCGACGGATCGTTCAAGCTCAAGATCGGCGGGCGCATCCAGCACGATTGGGCCTACCTCACCGAAGACGATCGCCTTGAACAAACGATCGGCTCCAACGTCGAGGACGGAAACGAATTCCGCCGCGCCAGACTCTACGTCTCCGGCACCATCTACGACAACATCGAGTTCAAAGCCCAGTACGACTTCGCCGGCGGAGACGCCGACTTCAAGGACGTGTACATGGGCCTCAAGAAAGTCCCGGTCGTCGGCGGAGTACGAGTCGGTCACTTCAAAGAGCCGTTCAGCATCGAAGAACTCACCAGCAGCAAGTACCTCACCCTCATGGAACGCAGCCTGGTCAACACCTTCGCCCCAGGACGCAACGCGGGCATCATGCTCCACGACCACATCCTCGACGATCGCATGACCTGGGCGGCTGGCTTCTTCCGGGAGGCCGACGGCTTCGGCGACGGAGGAGGCGGAGGCCGCGACTACAACGCAACCGTACGCCTCACCGGCCTCCCATGGTACCAGGACGACGGGAGCAAACTCCTCCACCTCGGCGTCGCCTACACCCACAAAAACTTCGAGGGTGACACCGTCCGCTACCGCGCCAGACCCGAAGCCCACCTCAGCCCCAGGCTCGTCGACACAGGAGCGTTCTCCGCCGAGTACGCCGACATCCTCGGCCTCGAAGCCGCGTGGGTCCAAGGACCCTTCTCTTTGCAAGGCGAGTTTGCCCAGTCCTTCGTCGAGAGTCGCACCATCCGCGACCCCAAATTCTGGGCCGCCTCACTGCAGGCGAGCTACTTCCTCACCGGCGAGCATCGTCCGTACAACCTCGCAAACGGCACGTTCGGAAACGTCAAACCCAAGAGAAACTTCCAGGACGACGGCGGCTCGGGCGCATGGGAGCTAGCCACGCGCTACTCCTATCTCGACCTCAGCGACGAGACCATCGACGGAGGCTGGCTGCGCGACTTCACCTTCGGCTTGAACTGGTACCTCAACCCCAACCTGCGCGTCATGTGGAACTACATCTTCGCTGAATCCAGCGACGCCGGCGAAATGAACATCTTCCAGTGGCGTTTCCAAATCGCCTTCTGACCCGGCCTCTTCCGCGGTTGCCCTCGAACCGGGTGGCATGCCCACGCTTGCGTGGGCATGATTTGGATAGCCTGTACCTGTGGCGGACCGGACCGTTGCGAGCGTCGATCCCCCCGGGGACGTCGTTCAGTGCCCCCCGTCTTTCGCACGCGACTTCCCCTTCGCTCCGCCCCGGTCCCACGCGCTACGGTGCGCCCGCCCGGCACGCCTGACCCGCTGCGCTTCCGACGGCTGCCCGCGCTTGACGCTCGGCCGGCGCGCCTCAGCAGCCCCCGTACCACGTTCAGTGTCGCCCTTTGACACTCTTCTCTTGCCCTTGTCCGTCTCGCGCGAACCGCGCACCGGCTCGCGCGTCGCCCGCCGGTCCGTCGGACGTCTCACCGCGACCTCACGCGGCGTGCGACGCGGCGCGTCCATACTCGGAGCGTACCGCGGACCCCGCGCCGTCGCCGGGTCGCGGAACACACGCAGGAGCGGATACTCCACCGCGTGACGCTGGAGGAAGCTGTTGCGCTCCGCAAAGGACAGCGCCCGCCCCTTGTACGCACCCGACAACCGCCGTTCATAAGACGCCGCCTGCTTCAAACGCTCCGCCCGACCCGCCACGTGAAAGAAATCGTCCGGGTAATACCGCGCCCGATGATCGTACCACTCGTGATACGCCCGCCGGAAGTCGTCCAGACAATCGTCAGCAAACCGGTGGTAGTGATAGACGATCTCGTCCGCCAAGTGCGGATACCGATCCGCGTTATACAACACAAACCGCGTCTCCATGTACGAAGGCGTGTAATACACCGTGACGTCGGACGACGACTCGATGCTGAACCCGTACCCGTGCGAAATGTCCGCGCTGATCGTCACCGTCGTCGTGGTCGACCGCTGCCGGCTCCGCGCGTAGTCCTCGGAAGCTTGCCGCAACTCGTCCAGCGCCAGCGCATCGTGAACCAGCGCATCAACCCACGCGTCCGTCGACCGCGCCGCCGCGCGTTCCGCGTGCGCGCACATCACGTCCACCAATCGCAACACGCCCTCCGGATCGGCCTCATAAACCCGACCCACCACGCCGGTCATCAGGAGATCCTCCTCCAGCACCGGAAGAACCTCAGGCCAACCCGCCAACACCCGCGCCGCCGCCCGAACCCCGGGCGGGTACGCGATCAGCACCTTATCCGGCTCAAACCCCCCGCGCCCGATCGCGTCATTCAGTTTCACCACCAGCGACGGATACCGCGAGATCTCCAGACAAGCGTGCCGAACCTCCTTCGGATAGAACACCAGCCCGCGAAACGCATCCCGCGAAGACGCCGCCAACTCCGCAAGCTGCGCGTCGATCTTCCGCCGCAGCGCCGCGTCCTCCTGCGCCCCGGCCTCTTGACCCACCGCAAGCACCAACACCGCCCCGCCCAAAACCGCCGTCACCATCCCACGCATCACATCACTCCCAAATCAGCCACCCAATTCCACCGCCCGCCCATTCTAACCCACAAACCAATGTAGCGTCGCCCCTCGTGGGCGGCGAGAACAGAGCAATCCGCCGGGTGCCACACCCACGCTTGCGTGGGCATGCATCGGCAACACCTTCCCACCCGCTCCACCAATCGCCCCAGTTACCACTCGGCATTCCGCACCTTGTCCGACGCGTAAAAATCGTACCGCTTCGTGTCCGCAGAGTACGTCAGATACCCCCAGCGCGATAGTTCGAGCAGATCGGTTCTGGCCGTACCGTATGATACCGCAAACCGGCTCTGGTGATCCGCGATTGTCAGAACACGTTCCGGGTTTCGACTCGCGCGCAACACAACTTCGCGCTGCCTGTGATTCAGGCGCTCATCACCCGCCAACGTCTTGCGCGCCTCCGATTGGCGAACCTGTTGATCTTGCAGATACTCGCGCAGTTCCTGCCTCGCGCGGCTGATGATCTTGACCTTGTAGCTGAGGAAATAGGTAACATCGAAATCATCCGTTTCGCACAGCAAGTAGGCCTTGGTGTATTTCGCTGGGCTGCGGTAGATGAGCCGTGAAATCGGCAGGAACTCAAAAAGCCAGTAGTCGTTCTTCAGCATCGCCCAGTAGAAAAGCGCCCGTGCGGTTCGGCCGTTTCCGTCGCAAAACGGATGATCGAAACCTATCTGGAAGTGAAGTACACACGCCTTGATCACAGGGTGTATGAACGCGCCGCTTGTGGGAGTTTCGTTGGCGAATCGACAAAACGCATCCAACCTCTCTTCCAACTCAGATGCCGCGGGAGGCGTATGCATCACCTCGTTGTCGCGATGGTCGACAATGCTGATGTCGTCTCTGTCAGTGCGGAACCTCCCGACCTCATCCTCGCGATCGAGCGTGCCGCGCGTCAGGATACTCTGTAGCTCAAGCGTGAAATCCACGGACAACGGCGTCTTTCGGTGCTCGCGTATGAACATGATGGCATGGTAGTTGTTCACCACCATGCGCTCGGCCCTGGTTCTCGGCTTTCGCCCGGACCGGAGCAGGCTCTTGGCATCTCTCCGCGTGGTCGCGGCCCCCTCGAGCATGCTCGAGGCGATCGCCTCCTCCCGGAGTGCGCTGATGATGAACCGCTCACGTTGGTGCTGCGTAAGGGGGTCCGCTTCGTCGGACAGAAGCCGTCCTGCCATCTGCTGATCGATCAGCATCAGTTCGTGTTGAACGCGATCGGGCACGTTGAACCGAAGAGCGTAGCCGCCGGTTCCAAACAGCGGCAGGCTTCGAAAACGCTGCATTCGGCCTATCTTGACCATCAGCCACGCGAGTTCGGCGTCCACGCCCGACGACCGAGCGGCCATCCTCACCTTGTCCCAAGGCCAATAGCCGGCTTCGCAGCGGCGGGTGAAGTCGTTAAATTCATGCTTTATGACAGCCGTATTCAGATCGTGTGATCGGCGTCCGAACAAGTCGTTGAACGATGGCGGGCGTCTCGGAATCCTCATAAATCTATCAACTCGTCTCAACTTGATAGAAAACACATATCCAAGCGATTCCTATGTCATTAATCTATCAATGTCAAACAAATTGATAGATTTTTGAGCGCGTTTTCGGACCACGTAGGCATTCGACATTCGTGAGTGTGTGGGGAGCGTACCCGAAACCGTGTCGGCACTGTAACGCGAACCCCTGCATTCCGGGAGGGTGAAGCTCACGCCGTGCCAGTGCCGTCCGACGCCGCAGCTTGACATGATTCCATCCGTGGCGTAAGGTTCTTGTTAGGCACAGCGACCGCCGCCTGCCGGGGAGAAACACGATGGCATCATACGGTCTCTGCGCAATCAGTACGATTGAGTGGATCACACCAGATTCACGTCGCGGCGGCGGTCTCAGGACCGCGCCATCGCCTCGGAATCCCGCACACCGCGCAGAAAACGCGCAATTACCAAACGAACCCATTTGCAAGTGCAACTTTAATATGCCCGCCTCCCGGGAGCGCCAGCGTGGATGTTGACGCCTTCCTCACCCGCCTGCGCGCCGCGCGCGACTACCGCGACCAGATCGTACACACCCACATCATCGACGCCCGACCCGCGCGCTTCGCCGAGCCCGAATCGCCGATCCACCCCTGGCTCCGCGACGCACTCGCCAACGAAGGCATCGACCGTTTCTACACCCACCAGTCCGCCGCGATCGATGCCGTCTCCAAACCCGACCCGAACGACATCGTCGTCGTCACCGGAACCGCCTCCGGCAAGACGCTCTGCTACAACGTCCCCGTCATCAACGCGCTGCTCGACGATCCCGACGCCCGCGCCCTCTACCTCTTCCCCACCAAGGCGCTCTCGCAGGATCAGCTCGGCACCCTCGATCGACTCTGCCAAGGCAATCTCTGCGACCGCGTCCGAGCCTCCACCTACGACGGCGACACCTCGCCCGCCAAACGCCGCACCGCCCGCAACACGGCCAACATCATCCTCACCAACCCCGACATGCTCCACGCGTCAATCCTCCCCCAGCACGGCAGCTGGGCCAAGGAACGCTTCCTCACAAACCTACGCTACGTCGTCATCGACGAGATCCACGCCTACCGCGGCACCTTCGGCTCCCACGTCGCCGGCGTCATCCACAGACTCCGCCGACTCTGCCGGCACTACGATTCCGACCCCGTCTTCATCTGCTGCTCGGCCACCATCGCCAACCCCGGAGAGTTGGCCTCCAACCTCATCGGGCGCGACGTCCGCGTCATCGACGACGACGGATCACCCCGCGGGCGCAAGCACTTCGTTCTCTGGAACCCGCCCTTCATCGACCAGCCGCAACTCGAACGGCGCTCGGCCAACATGGAGGCCCAGTCACTCATGCGCCGCCTCATCATCGACGGCGCCCAGACCATCACCTTCGCCCGCGCCCGCGTCGTGACCGAACTCATCTACAAGTACCTCTCCGAAGACCTCGAGAAATCGCACCCCAAACTCGCCCGCCGCGTCCGACCCTACCGCGGCGGCTACCTCGCCGGCGAGCGCCGTGAGATCGAGGAACAACTCTTCAGCGGAAAGCTACTCGGAGTGTGCAGCACCAACGCCCTCGAACTCGGAATCGACGTCGGCGGGCTCGACGCGGCCATCATGACCGGCTTCCCCGGCACCATCTGCTCCATCTGGCAGCAAGCAGGCCGCGCCGGACGAACGCGCGAAGAATCGCTCGCCATCTTCGTCGCCTACAACGACCCCATCGACCAGTACTTCATGCGTCACCCCGACTACTTCTTCGGTCAATCCCCCGAGCACGCGGCCATCGACCCCTTCAACGACAAGATCCTCGAATCCCAACTCAAGTGCGCCGCCCGAGAACTGCCCATCGCCCAGGGCGACAACGAACTCTTCCGCCACGACGTGCTCGCCACGTGCGAAAAGGCGATGAACGACGACGCCCCGAATCCGCCGACCGCCGACGTCGAAATGTGGCGGCAGTGGCCCGATGGGCGCTACGACTACCACCGAACCGACGGGCGACTTCCGCATCACCTGGTAAGCCTGCGCATCATCAGCGACGTTACGTTCGACATCGTCGACATCACCGGCGGGCGCAGCGAGTCGATCGGCAACGTCGACTCCATCTCCGCGCCGGAGCTCATCTACCCCAACGCCATCTACCTCCACAACGGCGAGAACTACCTCGTCCGCGAACTCGACTTCGACGGCAAGATCGCCCGCGTCGAACGCAACGACGTTGACTACTACACGCAGGTCGTACTCAGCGACCACTGCAAAGTGGTCGAGACCATCAACACCACCGGCGACGTCGACGCCGGCGAAATCCACTTCGGCAAGCTCGACGTCACCTGGCAGTCGGTTGCCTTCAAGAAGATCAAGTACTACACCCTCGAAGTCATCGGCCAGGACGCCCTGGACCTGCCCCCGCAGACCATTCACACCACCGGCTTGTGGGCCACGTTCCCCAGGAATCTCTACCGCGATCTCTCGACCGCCGGCTACAAACCGGTCGAAGCCATGGTCGGCGTGCGCAATCTGCTGCTCGTGACCCTCCCCATGCTGGCCATGTGTGATCGCCGCGACATCAGCGGCTGCGTGGACTCATCAAACCTGGGGCAGTTAGCGATGTTCGTCTACGACCGCTACGATGGAGGTTTGGGGTACGCCAAGTTGGGTTACGAACATCTCGGCGAATTGCTGCGTGTGTGCCACACCCTTGTCACTGAGTGCCCGTGCGAAGGCGGCTGTCCGTCGTGCGTCGGTCTGGCCAACCTGCGCCCGCCGATCCACTCCGACCCCGACGTCGGTTCCGCCTACGCCATCCCCAACAAGAGTGCCACTTCTATGGCACTCGACCGATGGTTGGCGTAGCGTGTCGGGTGGCATGCCCACGCTTGCGTGGGCATGATTCGACGAGCGCTCCGCACATGGCCACCCGTCGCGGACTTCAGTCCGCGGCTCGGGCAGTTGTGGAACTCCGCGGCAGAGTACTAGGGCGCACAGTCGGGGATCCAAACCGACACGTCGTCGATCGCGGCTTCGGTGATCGAGTCGTTCGGGTTGTCCGACGTCGTGAAGCGCAACCGCATCGTCGCGCCGGGCGTCACGACATCGTCGATCAACACCGAGTGCTCGCGCCACTGCCCCTGACTGGTATCGTGCGTGACCAGGGGCAACCACGAGTCACCGTTGTCGATGGACACCTCGACCTCCAGCGTGTCGTCGCCGTCGTCGTTGTAGAACCAGTACGCGTACGACAGTGTCACGTTCGTGACACCAACGTTGAACACCGGGGAGATCAGTTGCGTCGGACCGCCGTCCACATCGTAGGCGCCGGAGCCCAAACCGGAGCGCCCGTCGGTCACGTAGCAAAGCGTGCCCTCACCGCCGGGATAGTCCTCGCCCGGCTGAGCGCCCGTTGCCTGCGGCGCCGCGCGCTCCCACGCGCCGGTATCGAGGTCGGTGTTCTCAACTGTCCAACCGAGATCGCTCTCGAAGTTGTCGAAGAACAGCAGGACCGGCGGCTCGCATTCGTCCGGAACGCCGTTCGCGTTGCAGTCGTTGTCCGCCAGTTCGCACTCGTCGGGGATCGTGTTCTGGTTGCAGTCGGCCGATCCGCTCGCCAAGGCACACTCATCGGGAATCCCGTCCGCGTCGCAATCGGGCTCGCACTCGTCGGGGATGCCGTTCAGGTTGCAGTCCGTGCTGTGATTGCCGGCGATGTCGTCTTCATCCGGATATCCGTTGTCGTTGCAATCGTCGTACAGCGGGCCGGTGAACCGGGCTTCCATCTCGGCGTAGTCGTCCAGGTCGACATCCTGGTCGTAGTCGAAATCGAACCGGAAGCAGTCCATAGTGTCTGGCGTTGGCACTCCCGCGCCCGTGAAGCACTTCTGAAACCACCAGAAGTCGTAGTAGTCGACGTCCGCGTCCTCGTCGTAGTCACCGTTGGCCGTGAATACGTGTATGCCGGCCTGGTCGGTGAGCCAGCCGACGACCGATTGGGTCATCTTCGTGGCGTACGGATAGTCGATGTAGTTCGGCGTGTCGACGCTGTCGGCCTGGGTGTGGTAGTTGGGGTTGCCCCAGTCCTCGATCAGCAGGCACGCGGGAAAGCCGGCACTCTCAAACGGCGCGTGATCGCTGGAGCCGCTCGATCCCTGCGGCGCGGCGAACAGGCCGTCGCCGTAGAGCGCGATCGCATCCATCAGCGAGTTCTGTACGGACATCGAAGCGGCGCGGGCGAAGATGTCCGCCTGGTTCATCCCGGTGTTGTAGGCCACCATGTCGGTGGAGATCATGCCCAGGATGTCGTCGGTGATGTGGGCGTCGACGTAGGCTTCGCTACCCCACAGTCCCTGCTCTTCCCGATCGAAGGCGACGAACCGGATGGTGTAGTCCGAGGGAAACGGCGACAGAACGCGGGCCGCTTCGAGCACGAGGGCGGTGCCACTGGCGTTGTCGTCGGCGCCGGGGTTGTCGACGGAATCGTAATGAGCGCCGACGATGTACTCCTTGTCGGGGTAGACCTCACCGCTCTTGGTGCCAACGACGTTGTAGTACGTCTGCCCGAAGTAGATCACCGGCTCGAGCGTCACCTCCAAGCCGTACGACTCGAGCAGTTGGACGATGTTCGCCTGCGCGAGATTGTGCTCCGGACCGAACCCGCGGTCGTCCCCATTGTGCGTGTAGAGCAGGTCCGCGTGAACGTGCCGGTAGGCCTCCTCACTGACCAGCGCAACGGCCGCCACGCCCGCATCGGAAGCGGAGACTGCTGAAACGAAACCGATGACCTGCAGCGCCACCGCCGAAGCAACTATCGCTCTTAACGTTCGCATGATTTCTCCCCGTGATTGCGGAGGCCGCCACAGCCTCCGCGCGTTCATCAAGGAGCTTAATCATATCGAACTGCCGGGTTTTTCGCAACCGGCGCAGCGCGCCTTGCCCTTATTCAGATGGCTTGCCAGTGTCGGTGGATAACTGCTTGTCAGGCTGTTCAAACACGGGCAGCACGCGGTTGAACAGGATGATGAACAAGAGCGGCAGTACGAAGATGGCGATCGCCAGCGCAACTCCCTCTTTGTCAAACAGCCCCGGCGTGTACTTCTCGCGAAAACCGCGCATGCTCTTGGAGAAGATCTGCCCGCCGATGACGACGTTCCATCGCATGGCGAACACCTGCATGAGCAAGAGCAGGGAGGCCACGAAACACAGGGTGTTTCTGATCTGGTCGGTGAGATAGCGGCTCATGAGCACGACGATGCCGAGCAGGATGATGGGCACCATGGCGCCGAGGATGAGTTGGATACCGATGAAGGAGAACGCGAGCTGGTCTCCGAGCAGGGGTCCGATGACTTCCCACTCCTCGGCGGCTTCGTAGGCCAGCGTCATGATCTCGAGCAGTTCGAGGGTGATGCTGATGAGGACGAACAACCAGAGCCACCGCGCGAGGGACTGCATGCACGGTGCGTCGATCTTCCTGTTGGAGAATTTCATGCCGATGGAGTAGAGAATGATCACCATGGCGATGCCCGAGACGATGGCCGAGCAGAGGAAGATGATGGGCATCAGCGGCGTGGACCACCACGGGTTCGCCTTGACGGCACCGAAGATGAACCCGACGTACCCGTGCAGGAACGCGGCGCCGGGAATGCCGATGCCCGCGAGGATGATGAGCACGCCGTGATCGACTTTCCTCGACTCGGGCGACACATCGTAGACGCCGAGGGCGAGACACTTGTAGAAGGTACGTTTGATGCCCTCGCTGCGACTGGCCAACATGATGATGTCCTGACGATGGACCAGCCAGATCTCCGCAAGGAGCAGCGTCATGTACCCGGCGTAGATGAACCCGAACATAGCCATCGCGGAGGAAAGGTTGGGCGTGACCAGGGTATTGTAGCAGCGTTCCGGGTGTCCGAGATGGAGCAGCAACGTGAACGGGGCGAACAGGAGGAACCCCAACGAAGCGACCAGCGCCAGGCGTCCGATCGGTCTCAGCTCGTCGCGGTGGAATACGTGGTAGAGCGAGGAGAGGATGAACGCCCCGGCCACCAGCCCGGTGACGTAGGGGTACATGACGATCATCAACTGCCACAGGATGTGCAGGTCGTTCGGGAAGAGGTAGCCCCCGTTTTCGCTCATCAGCGTGCCTCCTTGGTCAGTCCCA
>JAJDDR010000533.1 GCA_029260255.1 Phycisphaerae bacterium | reverse complement strand
CACTCAAGAAACCCAACCCTCCGCCAAACCCTGCAACCCGATCCCGATGATGATCGTCACCGTCAGCGGATTCAGAGCAATAAGCCCGAAGTCGATCGAATGGCCGAACGCCGTTTCGAGCATCGGCGTCAAGCCGATGATCAGCGCGGTGAACGGGATGATGAAAATGCCGATGCCAATGGCGTTCTCAGCCTTGAAGTTGCGAATCCGGTGGGTGATGAACACGACGCACAGGACGACAACAAACGGGTTGATGTTGGCCAGGTACTCGGGCTTTGTGCCTTTGCCGAGAAGACGTTCCATATACGTAGGCATCGTCGCGTATAGTTGCCCCTGAATGGTCCAAAAGCCGGCGACGATGACGATCAGCGACAGGAACCGGAAGTTCCCCATCACCCTGCGCAGCCCCCGAAGCGCTTCCTTCACGGTCTTGCCGGTGCCTTTGTCGTCGACGTTCCTGTAAAAGACAGCGACCAGCACGAACGCGATCACGGCCATGCCCGAGGCGTAGTAGTTGATGTACTGGAGCCCGAGGCGGTCGTTCAGATCACCCGCAAGGAACTTGCCCGAAAAGGCGCCGATGTTCACGACCATGTAGAAGATCGACATCGCTCGGGCGCGGTGGTCGTCGTCGCTGCACTTGGCCACCGTTCCGGAGATCACCGGTTTGATGATCGCCCCGCCGAACATGATAAGCGTCAGCGAGGCAATCGCGGTGAGCTTCAGTTGAAACCCCCCCAGAAGCGCGTACCCGCCGGTCAGCAGGGCGAACGCCAGAAGCAGCGCGCGTTTGAAGCCGATCTTGTCGGCCATGATCCCCATGAACGTCGGCAGCAGGTAGATGATCGACGCGAAAATCGCCGTGACGACTCCCGTGGCTTGATCGGAGAAACCGACCTTGTCGTGCAGGTAGCGAACCAGCGTTATGAACATGCCGTAAAACGCGGCGCGCTCACACAACTCAGCGCCGTTGGCTACCCAGAACGTGCTGGGGAAACGCCAACTCAGCCTCTTGTCGGTTCCTGCCATCGGTTGGTCGCTCATCCTGACCGCAGTGTCCGGGACCCGTGCCGGACGTTGGCACTCGAGCGCCTTATCCCGGCGTAAGCGTATCGGACTTGTGCCTGGGCAACGCGAACTTGTTGTACAGCAGGAAGATCACCGCCGTAAACATCATGATTCCGCCGAACGCAAGCCACATGAGGTCAGGTCGCTGCGCATCCCGCGCCAGCTTGCCGTAGAGTTGGCCGGACAGAATGCCGCCGAAGAGATTGCCCAGCGCGACCGCGACGAAGTAGTACCCCATGTACACCGCGACCTTGTCTTTCGGCGCGATCCGCCCGACGTATTCCTGGCTCGTGGGGCTGGCCATCATCTCGCCGATGGCAAACGTCACAATCCCTGCGATAACAACGATCAACAAACCGCCCGCCGGTCCGACCATTGTACCACCGGCAACGAAGGGCAGTCCGATGCCAATCGCCGCGATCACCATTCCCACGATCATCGTGGTGAAGCGATGGAACTTGGCCATCAGGTAGGAGATCAACACCTGGAAGAAAACGATCGCGAGTGCGTCCATATTGACGATGTGTTCCGGATTGACCTGTCGGCCCGCGTCGATGCGTGCCCAGGTCGTCGGGCGGTAGGCGAGGTCGCGAACGCCCAGCGCGAGGACGTCCGGCTTGAGTTCGCGCTCGGCGGTCGTGAGTTTCTTGGAGGCATCGGCAATAGCCGATTCGGTCGGGTACGGACCATCTGCCATCAGCTCGCGAAGAACCGCCCTCAGCTTCAGCGCGTCTTTCGCGCCGTGGACGAACTCCGGTTTCCCTTTGGCGTCCAGCCGCTTGTTGATGGTTGCGACCGCGACATTCATCGCGTCCTCGGTCATCTCCGGCGGACCGTCCGGTACGCCGACAACCAACTCGCCCAGTTCAACTGGCGTGATGCGCACCTTGTACTGCAGGATCGTCCGCGCTGCGTGCATCAAGTCGATTGCTTCGAGCGGCGGCTTGGCGCCTTTGTCATTCAACACCTGCACCAAAGCGGCGAGCGATGCACGATCCTCATCGCTCAGGCTGGGGTCGGTCGGGAGCTTTGCGTTGCGCTTCTGCCGGTCGATGCGCTTGTTCAGCGCCTCGCCTTGCTTGACTTCCTCTTTGAGTCCCGCGGCGTCGCCCTTCGGACCACTGTGTGATTCTGCGAACGCAGCCGCCTCTTGCCGATCCGATGGCGATACGGCATCGTCTTTCGCGAGTTTCTTCAGATCGGCTACCAGGCCCGCGAGAGTCTGGCGAAGCTCATCTTCTGTGGGCGGTTCTTCAGCGACCATGCCGTCGAGACCGCGCGACCGCCGCGCGAGCTGGCCAAACTCACCGAGCAGTTCAGTCTCCTCGATCGCCGCCAACCCGTCGAGCCATTCCTCTTTTCCGATCGCGCCGAATGCGGTGCGGCCGATATCGACCATCGACCGGGTGTCGACGAAGTCGCGGACGTACGGGGGCATACTCAGGAAAATCTGGTTGAAGCTGGTCCAGAACCCGGACATGATCAGTAGGAACAGAGCGAATCGCCAGTTGCTGCAGTGCATGCGCTTGAACAGGAAGCCGCGGTTGGCGGAGGCTGGATGATCCGGGTTCCCGCTGCCCACGGGCATCAGCGCGTCCCACACAAAATTCAATACCAGCCAGAGAGCAACAAAAATCGTGCAGTGCGGCCAGAACTTGAAGTTCTCAAGTTCCTGATTCGCAATCATCAGCGCGATGAGCATGGTGAACACGGTGATCCCGAACCTCATATTCCCGAGCACCTCGACCGCGTCCGCAGCCACCTTGCCCAGCGTCCTCGGATTCTCCGATGCGGATTCCGTCGTCGGGTCCTTGTAGAACAACGTGACGATGACGAGGTTGATCGCCGCCCAACAACTGCACGAAATGAAGACATAGTTCCAGGAGATCCCACGAATGGCGCCGGCGATTAGCGGGCCGGCGAAACCGCCGACGTTGACCATCATGTAGAAGATCCCGAAGCCCATGCTCGAGTTGCTCTCGTCGGTAACGCGCGCCACCGTGCCGACCACCACCGGTTTGAAGATTGCCGCAGCCACCGCCACCAGCATGAAAGCTCCGAGGAACGTCGGAAACGTCTTGAACTGCCCCAGTGCGTAGTAAAAGACAATCATGCAAGAGTAGGCAATGATGAACAGTTTCTTGTACCCGTACCGATCGGCCAGCGCGCCGGTCACCACCGGCAGCAGGTACAGGAAGAACGGCACAATGGCCTGAAGCTGCCCTCGCTCCTCGGAAGTGAACCCGAGGCCTCCGGTCTCTACCGGACCGGTGATGTAGAGCGATGAGACGGCGAAGAAGCCGTACCATGCCATCCGCTCGAAGATCTCCATCGTGTTGGCGATCCAGAACGCGGCCGGATAGCTCTTGACCGTCGTGAGAAGCCCGGGTTTCGCCTCGGTCATGGGATGAATCTCCTCGGTTTACGGGATTGCACCGGGGTCGCCTGCGCCGGCGGCCCCGGTATGCGGTTGCGGGCGGGAATGTAGCACATTGACAACCCGCTGAAAAGGTGGGCAGCCGCGGTGCACTCGGCCTCGAACCGCGGCCTGCGCGCTGGGATCGGTACGGTTCGCACGACGCCACCCGCGTGGCGATGATGCCTTTCTTGACGACCATCGCGATTTCCGCGAGAGTTTTGCCCGAGCCAGCCCGCCGGGTGAGTGGGTGCATCGCAACGGCAGAGCCCGCCCCGATTTTGGAGGACGCCCCTTGGCAGATACGGGACACGTCGACACGCAGAAGACCTTTCTAGGCCATCCCGTTGGTCTCTACACCCTCTTCTTCACCGAACTTTGGGAGCGGTTCAGCTTCTACGGCATGAAGGCGCTGCTCATCCTCTACATGCTGAACGAGTTCCTGTGGTCGCAGGAGAAGGCCTCCGACGTCTTCGCCTGGTATACCGGCCTGGTCTACGCGACGCCCGTCCTGGGCGGGATCATCGCCGACAAGTGGCTTGGTGCGAAGAAGTCCGTGCTCTACGGCGGCATCCTCATCGCCATGGGGCACCTGTCTCTCGCGTTCGAAGGGATGGGGTTTTTCTACGGCGGGCTCGTGCTCCTTATACTCGGCGTCGGTCTGCTGAAACCGAACGTCTCCACGCAGGTGGGATTGTTGTATCACCCCTCCGACCCACGGCGGGACAGCGCTTTCACGATCTTCTATATGGGCATCAACGCAGGCGCCTTCGGCGGTCCGCTGCTCTGCGATTGGCTGAGGGTTGAATATGGATGGCACGTCGGCTTCGGCGCCGCCGCGGTCGGCATGTTCATCGGTCTTGTCGTCTACTGGATCGGCCAGCGATGGATTGTCCCGATCGACCAGGACATCGATCTGGATGTGCTCGGTTCCGGCAAGCAGGCCGTTCCGGCCACCGGAGCGGCTTCGCACATCTCGCCGAAGGTCCAGAAAGATCGCGTCGTCGCGCTCGTCATCATTTGCGTGTTCGCGATTCTATTCTGGATGTGCTTCGAGCAGATGGCCAACGCCATGACCGTCTGGGCCGACGATCACACCAACCTCAAGCCGTTCGATATGACGCCGGACCCCGCGGTCGTCGAAGGCGACCCCGGGCTGCCGGACGACAGACCTTTCGCGTTCGGCGCGGGTCAACTGCAATCGATCAACCCCGGCTACATCCTCCTGTTCGGAGCGCTGTTCTCTTGGCTCTGGGTCTGGCTCGACAAGCGCAAGAAGCAGCCTTCATCCCCCGCCAAGATGGCGCTTGCGGTGTTCCTGATGACCGCCGCGTGGGGCGTCATGATGCTCGGCGGCATGGGCGAAAACCAGCCCAGCCGCGTCCCCCTCGCGTCGCTGCCGGAGGGCGTCGAACTGCACAAATACGGTGCCACGCGGCTCACCTACGACGTGTTCGAACGGACGCTTAACATGAAGGGCGTCCTGCCTGATCTCGATCGCCTGCGACTCGTCTCCGAAACCGCACCCGAGGGCCTTGAAGACGTGATCAAGAAGCTGGCCACCGATGCCGAGGAAGCGGCAACCGGCAAGTCCGACGACGCGAAGTGGCAGGTCTCGGAAACCTACCCCGCGGACAAGGCACTCCCGGACATCAACGCGGACCTGCTACCCGACAATGTCACGTGGGACGCCGGAACACGCACGCTCGCCACAACGCAGAAACTCGAAGAGCGCGATCAACTCGTCATCCGCGCGTCCGCAGCCAACGGCGAGTTCCGTGACGCCGTCTATGCGATCTTCAAGCAATCAGCAACGTACAAGATCGCTGTGTGGTGGCTGTTCCTTCACTACATGCTGGCCACCATGGGCGAGTTGTGCCTGTCACCCGTCGGATTGTCCCTGGTGACGAAGCTCGCACCGCCCAAACAAGTCGGGTTGTTCATGGGGCTGTGGTTCCTGACGACCGGCTCGATCGCCAACTTCCTTGCCCACAAGATCGGCGGCAAGTGGGGGCAGATGACACCCGTTGATTACTTCACGATCTTCGCCGTCGTGTCGGTCGTCGCTACCGTGTTGATGGTCCTGCTGCTGCGCTTCCTGCACAAACGCATGCACGGCGTACACTGAGTGCAGCAACAGAGAGCGTGTGAGCACAAAGAGTGTGGCACCGGTGCCCGCTCGACGGTCGCGTCGGGGGGGGGGGCCACGAGAACGTAATACCGCTCCCGGCATGACCAATCGAATCCGCCAAGGGCATCCGCCAAACGCCGCGCCGGACGATCCTTGGGGACGCAGTATCCGGCGTCTCGCGGCAGCGGCCGAGCCCTGCAACCCTGGGCGGGACGCGCTGGCGGTCAAGCTCGTCCCACACGCCGTGACGTTCTTGCGTCGAGCAACGGCAACCGCTCGGCGTAGACAGCGGGCGGCTGGTGCCTTATAGGTATCTTCTCGTCGCCATCCGGTTTGCGCGAGTATTGTCAAGGAGCATGACTTATGGGTCTGGACGTTCTCATCACTCAGTTCATCGCGAGTTTCCTCAACGCGATTCTCGTCTACATCTTCGGTACGGGCACGGGTGGAGGCGGGTTGGATTTCGCCAGCTTCCTCACGAGCTTGCTGACCAACGGCAGCGCGTAGGCAAACGCGCGCCGCGTCGGAACTCATCGCTCAACTCGATGAGCGCCGGAGCCTGACGGTCTGCCGGGCTGCTGCCTTCAACCCCGAGCGATGACCATGGGTGACGACAACAGGGTTCCGTTGCGTCGTGTTCTGGGCGCTCCGACGGCGCTGTTCATCGGGATGGGTGTCGCGATCGGCTCCGGGATCTTTCGCACGCCGGGGGATGTGGCGGCGCAGCTTCAGGCGCCGTGGTTGATCGTCGTCGCGTGGATCTTCGGTGGGTTGTTCGTTCTGATGGCCGGCATGGTGACGGCCGAGGTGGCGACGAGGTTCCCTCGCGCGGGCGGCGAGTACGTTTTCCTGCGCGAGGCGTACGGCGAGTTCGTCGCGTTCTTCTTCGGCTGGGCGTACACGGTGTTCATCATTGGGGGCGGGCTCGCCTCGATCGCGGCGGCGTTCGGAGACTTCGGCTGCGGGCTGTTCGGTGTCGGGGAGGGTTGGTCCGGGCTGATGGGGGCGTCGGCGCTGGTTGTCGTGACGGGCGTGAATCTCGTCGGACTGTCGGCGGGGGCAACGACGCAGAACGTGCTGACGGTGCTGAAGGTGGCTGCCCTCGCGGCGGTCATCGTCGTGGGCTTTGTGTGGGGCGAGGCGCCGATCGAGTTCTTCGCGACTCCCATGGAAACGACGGGCAGATCGATGCCGGCGGTCATTTTGACGGGTGTCATTCCCGTGCTCTGGGCTTACAGCGGCAGTACGGACTCGGTGAAGATGGCCGAGGAGATCAGGGACGTGCGGCGGACGCTTCCGCGGGCGTTGATCGGCAGTGCCGCGGCACTCACCACGTTGTACGTTCTGTTCAATCTCGCTCTGATGCGCATCCTCCCGGCGCACGAGATGGCGGGTCTCAGTTCGGTGCCGGGCGAGGCGATGGGTCGCATTTTCGGACCGAGCGGCGCGTCGACGATGCTTGTCGTCGCGATGGTCGTTTGCATGGGGTCGCTCAGTTCGGCGATATTGTCGACGGTCCGAGTGACCTTCGCGCTGGCGCGCGACGGTCTCGCGTTTCGATTCATGGGAAGGATGTCGCGTACCCAGACGCCGGTCGGCGCGATGTTGGTCGTGGCGGGCGTCGCGATCGTGCTGGTGCTGACGCACCGCTTCGGCGAGGTGCTCGAGATCTACTTCTTCGCCGGTGCGGTTCTGTTCGGGTTGGCGTATGGTAGCCTCATCGTCCTTCGGCTGCGCGAGCGGCGTTTTCCGGAGCATGTCTACCGTTGTCCGGCGGGCATCGCGATGGCGACCGTTCTCATTCTGATCCAGTTGGCGTACGCCACGAATATCGTGATCGACAGCCCGGTTCGCGCCGCCTACACGACCGGCTTGCTGGTCGCGCTTGCGGCCTTCTACTTCGTTTGGAAGCGGTTCGCGCGCTAGCTGTCCCTCCTGAAATGTCGTACTCGTTGCCAGCAAACGACTTACGATTTGACGCTTCCGGCGGCGCGGCTTTCGTCTCTTGGACATGACGGTGCGTCTCGCAGGCTGAAGAACGGGGTCGATTCGAATCTCGCTCCTGCTCATCGACGGGGCGTTCCGGAGCCCGAAGGTGCGGGAGCGCGGGCACTCTCCGACCCGATCCGAAAGCACCTCAAACCCCGAATAGGACGGCCGCTCAGGTCGGCGAGCGAGCGTCCGAGGTTTCCAGACTGGGCGACGGCAATCTTAACGCAATCTTCACGAAGGGTTCACACCGCCATAACGCCGGGCGACTAAGCTCTGCGCGCATGAAGAGAAAGTACGGCATCTTCATCCTCGTTCGCGCCGTCGTGTCGGCGCTGTGCCCGCATCAACCCCGCTCTACCCTGGAGAGCAACGAGAAGGAGAATTCGTGTGAACCGAGTCGTTCCTATCATAGTTCTTGCGATGACTTTCTGTCCCGGGAAATCCGCCGTCGCGCAGCAGCCGCCGGCGCGGGAGCGCGAGCTTGAGGACGTGATAAGCAAGCTGGCCGACAAAGTCGACCGGCTCGAATCGCGCCTGGCTCAGGTGGAAGGGACGAATACCACCAACGAAACGGAGGCCCGCGTCGAGACGTTGGAGCAGAGCATTCAGCAGATCAAGGAAGAGCGTCCGCTTGCCGCCGACTCCGAGGAGTGGACCAAGGCGAGGAAATGGTTCAGCGACGGCAGCACACTCTGGCCACACTGGAAGGATGGTCTGCGGTTGGACTCCAACGACGGTTCGGTCAAGCTGAAGGTCGGCGGTCGCATCCAGCACGACTACGCGTACTTCGCCGAAGATGGAGACATCGAGCGCCGGTTGGGGGCAGACTTCGGCGATGGCACGGAGTTTCGCCGGGCACGGCTCTACTTTTCGGGGACGATCTACGACGACATCGATTTCAAGGTTCAATACGACTTTGCCGGCGGTGACGCCGACTTCAAGGACGTTTACATGGGCCTGAAGAAAGTTCCGTACGTCGGAAGCGTCCGGGTCGGGCAATTCAAGGAACCGTTCAGCCTCGAAGAACTCACCAGCAGCAACTACGTCACTTTCATGGAGCGGAGCCTGGTCAACACATTCGCTCCCGGCCGCAACGTCGGCGTCATGTTCCACGACACACTCCTCGACAAGCGCATGACCTGGGCGGCCGGGGTTTTTCGCCAGACGGACAGCTTCGGCGACGGTATCGGCGGGCGCGACTACAACGTGACCGCGCGGCTGACCGGGTTGCCGTGGTATGAGGACGACGGCAAGAAGCTCCTGCACCTCGGCGTGGCCTACACACACCAGAACTACGAGGACGACACGATTCGGTTTCGCGCTCGCCCGGAGGCGCACCTGTCGCCGCGGCTCGCCGATACGGGGACTTTCTCCGCGGAGTATGGCGACTTCATCGGGGCTGAAGCCGCTCTCGTCCACGGTCCGTTGTCGGTCCAAGGCGAGTACGTTCACAGCTTCATCGAGGGACGAAGTCCGTGGATCGGGGATCCGAACTTCTGGGCGGCGTCGGTCCAAGCGAGTTACTTCCTTACGGGTGAACACCGCCCCTACAAGACGTCGACCGGGACGTTTGACCGGGTAAGGCCACTGAGGAACTTCGGAAAAGACGGCGGGCCAGGCGCTTGGGAACTCGCAGCCCGAGTCTCGTACCTCAATCTCAACGATGATGGCGTGGATGGTGGTCGTCTTCGAGACCTTACCGTGGGCTTGAATTGGTATCTGAATCCAAGTGTGCGAACGATGTGGAATTATGTGCTGGCCGATCCGTCCGACGGCGGAGATGTCAGCGCGTTCATGTGGCGATTCCAGGTTGCGTTCTGATCGGGACACTCGGAGGAGCGCCGCGAGGATCGCATTTGCGGAATGTCAAAGGAATGAATCAATGAAGGAGTCAGTGATGGGTAGGCGTATGTTGCGAACGATGAGTGTGATTGCGATCGGTTGTTCGTTTCAGATCATCGGATGCGAGAGTGAGCAGATTGGCGAGATCGTGGCCGCTAGCATCAGAAGTACAGCTGTGGAGGTGAGCACGTTCGTTGTCGAGTCTATTGTCGATGATGCCTTGGGACTGGAGTAGAGCATCTCGATTTCGTGACCCGGCTTACTCCGAACGGATCGAGAAGGAAACATCAACAATCATAGAGAGAAAAACCATGCATGCAGTGTTATTCGCACGCAAGTGTCGCGGGGGTTCGATCGTGGCATTGGCGGCGGTCGCTTTCATCACCGGATCTGCCTTGGGGCAAGAGAAACTATCCGGCACGGTAAGGCTTGACGGTTCGAGCACGGTCGCACCGATCACAATGGCGACGGCGGAGATGTTCATGGCCGAACAGCCGAACGTCCGCGTCACGGTCGGCATCTCCGGTACGGGCGGCGGTTTCAAGAAGTTTCTCGACGACAAGCCAGGATTGCGGACCGACATCAGCGATGCCTCGAGATCGATCAAGGGCAAAGAACTCGAACGCGCTGAGAGGCTCGGCATCGAGTTCATCGAGGTGCCGATCGGCATTGATGGAATCGCCGTGATGGTGCATCCGTCCAACACGTTTGCCGAGTATCTGACGGTGGAGGATCTCAATCGTATCTGGGTGCCCGGCAGTTCGATCACCAACTGGAGTCAGGTTCGCAAGGGCTTTCCGGACCTCCCTTTGAAACTCTACGGACCCGGAACGGACAGCGGAACGTTCGACTACTTCACGAAAGCCATTTGCGGGAAGGAAAAGGCATCGCGTAGCGACTACACCGCGAGCGAGAGCGACAACGTGCTGGTTCGAGGCATCGCCGGAGATCGAGGCTCGCTTGGGTACTTCGGGTACTCCTACTACGCGGCCAACCGCGGCAAGCTTCGCCTGGTGGCCATCGACAACAACAACGGCACGCCGGTTGAGCCGAACCTGGACGTGATCCGCGGAGGAACCTACAAGCCGCTGTCACGCCCGATGTTTCTGTACGTGAACAAGGCTGGGTACAGGCGGCCGGAAGTCAGAGCATTCCTGGATTTTTTCTTCAAGAACGCACGGAGTATTGTGGAGCACCCGCGGGTGAACTACGTTGCGTTGAGCGATGAGATGTACGCGATCGGGCGGCGGCGTCTCGACACCGGGAAAGTCGGGTCGGCGATGGCTGCGGCGGGAGAAAACACCGCCAATCTAAAGGAAGTGTTCAGTAGTTATTGACGAGCCATCAGTGCCCCGAACGGCCGCAATGATGCGAGCCAAAGAGCGCGTGATACACGGGGCGCTGCTTCTCTGCGCCCTTGTTTCCGTGGCAACGACGGCCGGGATCATTTGGATCCTGGCCGTCGAGTCCTATCGTTTCTTCGAAGAAATATCCGTCGCGGCGTTCCTGGCGGGCACGCGCTGGGCACCGCTTCTGGAGCCGAAGAGCTTCGGCGTCCTGCCGCTGGTTTGCGGGACGCTGCTGGTTGCCGGCGGTGCGCTTCTGGTGGCGGTTCCGATCGGATTGGGGTCGGGCATCTTCTTGAGTGAATATGCCCCGCCAAGAGTTAGGTCCGTGGGCAAACCGATCCTCGAAGTGCTGGCGGGCATCCCCACCGTGGTATACGGCTATTTTGCGTTGGTGTTCGTCACGCCGCATATCATTCAGCCGCTGGTCCCCCGAGCGGACATTTTCAACGCGGCGAGTGCGGCCATTGTGGTGGGGATCATGATTATTCCCACGATCGCTTCGCTTTGTGACGATGCTTTTGGCGCCGTGCCGCGGTCGTTGCGTGAGGGCGCCTTTGCGTTGTCGGCGACGCGGCTCGAAGTTTCGACGCGTGTTGTGTTGCCGGCCGCCATGTCAGGCGTAGTAGCCTCGGTGATTTTGGCATTTGCGCGAGCGATCGGTGAGACGATGGCGGTGACGTTGGCGGCGGGGGCAATGCCGCGCCTGACACTTGACCCATTTGTCAGTATTCAGACGATGACGAGCTATATCGTTCAGGTAAGCCTTGGCGACACGCCGCACGGCACGATTGAATACCAGACTATCTTTGCTGTCGGGATGCTGCTGTTCCTTATCACGTTGACGTTCAATGTCATCGCGCAGCGCGTACTTCACCGCTTTCGGGAGGCGTATGAATGATGCGATCGAGCGAGGATTATGTTCCTCGGCTGGCTCGACGTCGCCGCCTTGGAAGGCTCTTTGCGTTCGCGTGCGGCGGCATGGTGTTCCTCGCGATTGTCGTTCTCGGCGTTCTCTTGGTCAGCCTCATGCAGCAAGGTTGGAAATGGCTTTCGTGGGATTTCCTCAATAACTTCCCGTCACGACTCAACCCGGAGAAGGCCGGCGTCAAGAGCGCACTGTTCGGCACGCTCTGGTTGATCGGTCTGACGGCCGCGGTGTCGGTTCCGATTGGCGTTGCAGCCGCGATTTACCTGCATGAGTACGCGACGAGGAATCGTCTGACGCGGTTCATAGAGCTGAACATCGCAAACCTCGCCGGGGTCCCGTCGATCGTTTATGGGATCCTGGGATTGGCGGTGTTCATCAGGCTGTTGGACTTCGGCAGGAGCGTTATCGCCGGAGCGTTGACGCTCAGTTTGTTGATTCTCCCCGTGGTTATCATCGCCAGCCGCGAGGCGCTCGCGGCCGTGCCGGACTCCATTCGACAAGCCGCGTTCGCGCTCGGAGCGACTCGATGGCAAACCGTTCGATCGCACGTGTTGCCCGCCGCCTTACCAGGTATGATGACCGGCGTGATCTTGGCGCTTTCGCGGGCCATCGGTGAGGCGGCACCACTGATTATGATCGGCGCGCTGACCTTCATCGCTTTCGTTCCCGACGGCCCGATGGATGCGTTCACCGCGATGCCCATTCAGATCTACAACTGGTGTGACGAACCCGACGTGATTTTTCAGGAACTGGCGGGTGCGGGGATCTTGGTACTCTTGGGGTTGCTTTTGCCCATGAACGCGGTTGCGGTCGGCATCCGCGCGTGGCACCACAGGAGAAAGGCGTGGTAATGGTGTCCGACACAGGATCAGAGAAACGGGGCGATGTAGTCCCGACTCGTATTGCTCCGCCGAGTGTTCGACGGCACGCCGGGGTACCACGGGCTGGCGCTTGTGAGACCGTCATTCGCGCGCAGCATGTCACTATCCGCTACGGCGACTTTGCGGCCGTCGGCGATGTGACGCTCGACATTCCCGATCGCCGCGTTACCGCCATCATCGGCCCGTCCGGCTGTGGTAAGAGTACGTTCTTACGCGCGATGAACCGCATGAACGACTTTATTCCCACCATGTCTCTGAGCGGATCGCTAACCTATCGCGGCGAAGACATCTACGGACCGCGGTGCGACGCCGTCGATCTTCGTCGGCGGATCGGTATGGTTTTCCAAAAGCCCAACCCGTTCCCCAAGACCATCTTCAAGAACGTGGCGTGGGGTGCGGCGATCAACGGGTATCGCGGCGACCTCCACGTGCTTGTCGAGAGAGCGTTGCGACGGGCCGCGCTCTGGGACGAGGTCAAGGACAAGCTCAACCAGAGTGCTTTCGCTCTGTCGGGTGGTCAACAGCAACGACTCTGCATTGCCAGAGCCATCGCCCTGCAGCCCGATGTGCTCCTGATGGACGAGCCTTGCTCGGCGCTTGACCCAATCGCCACCGCCCGCATCGAAGACCTGATCGGCGAACTGAAGGCTCACTACACGGTCGTACTCGTGACGCACAACATGCAGCAGGCCGCCCGCGTGTCAGACCTGACGGCCTTCATGTATATGGGTGAACTTGTCGAGTTCGACGCGACGGACACGATCTTCACCAAACCCAACGAACAGCGGACACAGGATTACATAACCGGGCGATTCGGATAACGACATGACCACGCACTTCGTCAATCTTCTTGAAGACCTCCGGCGCCGCGCCAGCCGGATGGCGAGCCTCGTTGAAGACATGGTTCAGGAGGCGTGTGAGTCCGTTGTTGACGGCAACGAGGCGCTCGCGCGCCGTGTGATCGGACGCGACAACGATGTAGACTCGGAAGAAGTCGCGGTGGAATCGGAGGTCATCCGCTTGATGGCCTTGTATCAGCCGGTGGGCTCGGACTTGCGGTTGCTTTGCGCCATCCTCAAGATCAACAACGACTTGGAACGTATCGCTGATTGCGCCGTCAACGTGGCCGAGCGAGCCCGGCACATGGAACGGTGCACGTTGGACCGCCACCGCGAAACGATCGCGGAGATGGGAGCGTTCGTCCGCAGCATGTTGCGAGACGTAGTCCAGTCCTTCGCCATCGAGGACGTCGAGACGGCGCGCAAGGCGTTCATCGAGGAAGAGCACGTGGACGCCCTCTACGAACAAATCATCAAGCAGGTTGTTGCGGAGGGCGCGACATCTTCAAATGGGATGGCGGCACGGCTCGACGTGTTGTCGGTGGCCAAGAACCTGGAGCGGATTGCTGACCACGCCACCAACATCGCCGAGGATGTGATCTTCCTCTCCACCGGCGAGATTGTCCGACACGGGGATGGTGGACCGCGGCAGAACGAAGGATAGTTCTCCGTCCGCCCAAACGGGTGAATCGTGAGGGAAACGGGTGTGACCATTCTCTGTGGCATCATTGGTCAGGGACATGCCGTAGGGCGGGTTCTACCCGCCGCAACCGAGGAAGAAGGCGGGTGGAACCCGCCCTACCCCTGGCATGCCACAATCAA
>JAJDDR010000532.1 GCA_029260255.1 Phycisphaerae bacterium | reverse complement strand
CGCCGCACGTGTTCAGCGTTCCGCCGACGGCCGAGCAACTCGGGTTGGCCATCGGTAACATCGCGGCTCACGAAGCGGGACACCTCCTCGGGCTCGACCATGTGAGCGATCCGACGGCGCTGATGGACGCGGTGTCACCGGCCGACACGTTTCTCGATGTGCAGATCTTCCGGCGCGCCCCGCTGTATGCGCCCGAGTTGTTCCCGATCGGTTTTCAGGACGCGGTGTTGCTGTTGTCCGAAATCGTCGGCGTGCTGTAGGGTTCGCTCCTGGCTCCATGGTCTGGACGCGTGAACGGACGCCCGTTAAGCTTCGTACGATACTTGACTGTTTCTCGCTAGGAGGCTCGGAATGCCAGTACGGATCCCGAAAGCGCACGAGGGTCCATTGCGCGAGTTGATGACCATGGAGTCCGATATGCGTGGCGGCTTTTTGGAGGCGATACGCTCCGCGAAGCCCGTGATCGACCCGAGTGAGTTGATAAGTGTGGTGACAAGCACCACACAAATCCCAGAGAAATCCGTTACCTCGATCGTTTGGATGCTCATCTCGATGTATCGCGCGCCCGAAAGCTCGCGGAAGGGCTTCGCGGCGCAGGTCGTGGATGCGGCCCGCGACCTTGCCGATACGGACGACGTGGATTGGGCGGGGTTTCAGAGCGATCTGGAACAGTTGCTCGGCTGTGACGAATCGCTGGGCGTAACAGCGAAGGTCACGGACGTGCGGCGTGAGTACGGACACGTCTATTGCAGCGCACGTATCCTCACGGACATACGGCCGGTGTTCGGGGAGGATCCTACGCAAGCGCCTTTGGCAGGGGCGATCGTTCACACGCTGAGGGTTACCTATCACGAAACAAGTGGGCACAAGGACTTTCACGTTGCCCTGGACGCCTCCGACCTTCGCGAGCTCCGGACGCTAGTGGATCGAGCGACTAAGAAAGAAGCATCCCTCAAAGGTGAGATTGCGAAGACGGAGATGCAGTATCTGGGATTGGAGATTGACTCGTGACGAGGACAGCTAACGCACACTGGTGCTCGTCATCCCGCGATGCGCCGCCGCAGAATTGGCTCGAAGAGTGCCACGAGAATATCGACCTTGGATGTCGATCAGGGGGAGACGAGGTATCCGACACGTGGTTTTGGAATGCTCCGCCAGCGGAAGCCGATTACTCATTGCTGCGAACCACGCTGGACGCTCGGCAGCCGCTTCCAACTGCGCTTCGCCACATTTCCGAGGTCATCGAAAACTCTCGCACGATTCTTCAGCTTCAAGACGATTGGGACGAAGCCGGCGCCCTTCCGATCTCCGAACAGACATGGCGCCGCGCGACGGAGTTCCTTTCTCGCTACGTAGAGCGAGTCTGGGACACTTCTGGGGACGCACTGGACGCACCAGATATTGCGCCCGTCCCAGACGGGAGCATCGACCTTCACTGGGACTCGCCAACGTACGAAATGTTGATCAACATTCCAAGCGATGCTCGCAGGGCGGCGGGTTTTTACGGTGATGACCGCGATCGAATCTCGATCAAGGGGCACTTCGACCCGCAGAGTGTTAATGAGGGACTTCTGCAATGGCTGAGGAAAGCGACGTAGCGGCTTGGGCGGTCGAGTCGGTGCCTGATTCCGATGAGCTCTACAGGCGGGTCCACAAGAACCACTTCAAGCCGGACAGAACGATCAGGCCCGGCGCGTTTCGTGATAGCAACCTGTCAACCGATTGGGCGAAGTACTCTTCCGCTGACGACGCACGCAACCGTGCGCGAACGCCCGATGACAACGCTGTGGTGAAAATGGCAGTGAATGAAGTCCGCCGAATTCCGGATCAAACTGTCGAACACAGCCCTCTACCCTGCAACCGAGCGCATACTGAAGTGGTGGGGAAGAAGAGCGAAGAAGTGCGGGTGCTCTTGCGTCGAATATCCACGCTCGTGATCCCTCTGGGCGACATGTAATTGCGTGATAGGTGAACTACTTTGGGGCCATTGCAGTCCATTTGGACAAGACAAAGAAGTAGGGCACACCGGTGATTCTGGGTTACGTGACGAACGGATTCGCCCACCACACGCTTGACGACGCGGTGCGCATTCTCGGCGACCTGGGGTATCGAAGCGTCGCGATCACGCTGGACCAACACCATCTGAACCCGTTTGATGACCAGTGGCCCGAGCATGCGGCGCGAATCAAACGGATGCTCTCGCATTACGGCATGCGTTGCACGGTGGAAACGGGCGCCCGATTCCTGCTCGATCCCGAACGGAAACACCAACCCACGCTGCTCAGCACCGACCCCGACGAACGCAATCGCCGCATCGAGTTTCTGTGCCTCGCGATCGACCTGGCCGCGAACCTGGGTGCCGACAGCGTTTCACTCTGGTCCGGCGCAGCGGAAGATCATCCGGCGGCGAGCACGCATTTGGATCAGCTGCGTTCCGGGCTCAGGGATGTCCTGGGACACGCCGAGCGACACGACATGCGCCTGGGTTTCGAGCCGGAGCCCGGGATGTTCATCGAGACGATGGCGCAGTTCGAGCGAATTCACGACGTCATCGATCATCCCCTGTTCGGTCTGACGCTTGACGTCGGGCACGTACATTGCTTGAGCGACGGCGATCTGCTGGCACACGCGCGGCGCTGGCGGGGCAAGCTGTTCAACGTCCACCTGGAGGATATGCGTCGCGGCAGGCACGAGCATCTACCGTTCGGCGAGGGCGAGATCAACTTCACGGAAGTGATCGGGATCCTGACGGCGATCGATTACACCGGACCCGTGCACGTCGAACTGTCGCGACACAGTCACGACGCGCCGGCAACGGCTGCCAGAGCATTTGATTTCCTGTCTGCGCTTTGGCCGAAGTGACCTCGGGAGCATCACACGTGACGAAGCATCTGATCTACCTGTCGGTGCCCGGACTTCGACCGCGGGACGTGCAGGACGCGTCCGCTACCCCGACGCTGCACGCGTGGGCGAGTTCGGGGACGTTGGCCAAGGTCGAGCCGACGTTTCCGTGCGTCACTTCCACGGTACAGGCGTCAACGTGGACCGGGCTCGGTCCGGATCGGCACGGCGTGATCGCCAACGGATTCTACCATCGCGATCGCGAGGAGGTGGAATTCTGGGTCGGGCGCAACGGCGTTGTCGGCGGCGATCAACTCTGGGATTCCATCGCCCGTGCGAAGCTCACCTCCGCGGTGTGGCACGCCCAGAACATCAAGGACGCGGCCGCCGATTTCATCGTCACGCCCGAGCCCATCCACCACGACGACGGACGCATGGAGCTTTCGTGCTACGCGAAGCCGGACGGACTGTACGACCGGTTGATTGCGGATCTCGGCCATTTCCCGCTTCAACACTACTGGGGTCCGCGGGCGGGCATCGAATCGTCGAAGTGGATCGTCGACGCGGCGCAGTGGCTGATCACCGAGAGCGACCCGAACTTCCACTACATCTATCTTCCGCACCTGGACTACGCTTCGCAGAAGTTCGGTCCGGACAGTCCGCAGGCGACGCAGGCGCTGCGCGATCTCGACTCGGAACTGGCGCGGTTGGCGGCGTTCGTCGCGTCGGCACCGGCCGGGGAGGATGCGGTGTTCCTCGTCGCATCCGAGTACGCGATGACGGACGTTTCGCAGGTCGTCTATCCAAACGTCGAGCTTCACAAGGCGGGTTTGCTGCGGACGCGCGAGCACGCGGACGGCACGGTGATCGACTATGAGAACAGCCGTGCCTTCGCGATGGTCGATCATCAGTGCGCTCACGTGTACGTGCCAAACGGGGACGTCGACGCCGTCGTCGCCCTGTTTTCGGGGGCTGGGGGCGTCGACGGAGTCTACGCCGGCGCCGAACGCGCGGCGATCGGCATGGAGCATCCGCGGGCGGGCGAAGTCGTCCTGGTGGCGCGGGCGGATTCCTGGTTTGCCTACTACTGGTGGCTGAACGAGACCGATGCTCCGTCCTTCGCGCGGACCGTCGACATCCACCGTAAGCCCGGGTACGACCCCGTGGAGTTGTTCTTCGATCCCAAAACCAAGAGCATCCCGCTCGACGCCACGCTCGTGCGGGGATCGCACGGTGCCCCGGTGGCCACGGAAGCGCAGCGCGGCGCGCTCCTGTGCTCGCGACGCACGCAGCACGTGGAGGAGCATTCGACCTACCGTGACACGGACATCAAGTCGATCGTGTTGGGCATGCTCGCGGTGAGCGGGTGACCCGAAACGCATGTCATCCCGAATTCCGGGAATTTCGGCGACCACCCGGTGATTAGTGGGGGCGAGGACTTCGGTTGGGCGAGGCTCGGGAGTAGGCGGCATGCTGGTTTTGGTTGCGATCGTCGCGGCGTTGGGACTCGCGTTTGCGAACGGTGCGAACGACAACGCCAAGGGTGTGGCTACGCTGGTGGCCGGCAGGACGCTTTCGCTGAAGACGGCCTTGCGTCTTGCGGCCGCGTCGACATTCGCCGGATCGATCGCGGCCGCGTTGTTCGGGCAGAAGCTCCTCGCGGCGTTCAGCGGCAAGGGCTTGGTGGCGGGAGAGATTCTGCGAGCGCCGGCCTTCTTCGCCGCCGTGGGACTGGCGGCGGCGACAACCGTCCTATTGGCCACGAGATTCGGTTTCCCGATTTCGACCACACACGCGTTGGTTGGCGGCATCACCGGCGTGGGGATATCGGCGCACGCGCTGATCTGGCACAGGATCGTGGGCACGTTTCTCGTTCCTTTGGTCGTCGGACCGCTCCTGTCGCTCGTGGCGGCGGGAGCGCTCTACGTAGTCCTGCGCCGCGCACGGCTCTGGATGGGAGTTTCACGGGAGACCTGCATCTGCGTCGAGCAGTCGCAGGTGCCGGTTCCAGTCACCGCGGACGGCGCAATCCAGGCGTTCCGGACGAACGCCACCGTGGTATCGCGTCCGGTCTCGGAGTGTGTCGAGCGATACAGCGGGCGGGTCGTGGGTATCGAGGCTCAGTCGCTCCTGGATGGTGCCCACGTTCTTTCCGGCGGGCTGATCAGTTTCGCGCGAGGCTTGAACGACACGCCCAAGATCGCGGCGATCCTCCTCGCGGTCGCGGCGGTTCATCCGAACGGCGTCGTGACCTCGGTCGGCGTTGCAATCGCCGTCGGGGGGCTCGTTGCCGTACACAGGGTCGCCAAGGTGTTGAGCTACCGCGTCGCGGAGATGAACGACGGGCAGGCCTTCAGCGCGAACCTGGTGACGGCCGCGTGCGTCATATTCGCCTCGCGGCTCGGACTACCGGTCAGCACAACCCATGTCAGTTGCGGCAGCATATTCGGGATCGGAGCGGTGAACGGAAAGGCGGATGTCGGCGTGATCGGGAAGATCGTCGCCGCGTGGGTCGTTACGCTGCCGCTGGCCGCGGTCTTGGGGTGGATTTTCTGGCGCGTGTTCGCCGCATGACCGCGGAGAATGTCAATCCGGTGCGGTCGCGGGCGATAGGGTCTCGATGTGTTGCAGCATGCTCTCGATGGTACTCCGCCAGCACCGGCTGACATCGCTGAATTCATACTCCAGGATGTCGGACACGGCCACGAAGTCCTGAGACGTTACGGCATCCTTGATGTCGGTCAGCTTGCCATGCACCGGTCGGATCATCTCGGCGAGACGGTTTGATTGCGCGATGAAGGCCTCTCCGTGATCGTTCAACAGCGCGAGCGACTGCACGATGACGTCATTGATCTTCAGCCACTCGCCGATGCACTCCGAAAGCAAGGCCAATGCGTCAGCGGTCTTGCCGTTGCCGAACAGCACGATGACCTCCGCCTGCTTGCCGTCAACGTCGGGCAACGCAGCCAGCGCACCGGTGAGGGCGTCGGACACCATGTCCTTCGGATCGCCGGTCTGCACCTCGAGGGACCTGCAATCCAATATGCGCCTGGTCAGCACGGACGAGAGCTCCGGACCGAACACGTCCACGCCGTCGCATCTCAGCCCCACGATGAACTGACCGGAGGCGACGGTGTCACGACGAACGGGTTCCAGAATGTCGTCAACGGTCCCGTTGGTGTGCGGCTCGATCGCGACTCGCCGTCCGTCGACATGAAACTCCATAGTATCCATCCTCATGAACTGCGTGGGCAAGCGTACGTCCCCACCGCATTATCGGCACGCGGGCGGATCCTGATGCAGTTGGTCTTGCGGGAACGCCGGATTGGGTACGACGACGCGATACGGACGCGTTACGGTGACGGGGGCGGCGACTTGGGGTCGAACGGCGGCGGGATCTTCCAATCGCCCAGCAGTCCGACCATGTCCGTCACGCCGGGAGCGCGCGGCAGGGCGTACATCTCACCGAATGCGACACCGGAACCCATGCCTTCGGCGGCGGCGTTGCCGCGGACGTACTGCAGCACGCGTTCGGCGCGCTCCTCGGCGAACTGGGATTCGTAACACCGAACGGCGGCGAGTTTACGATCAATGGTGTCCGAAATGTCGACGACGAATCGGCAATGGTAGTGCGTGATCTCGGCGGCGATCGGAACCGGTCTGTACACGAGATGGTCGATACGATGCGGCTTGGTGCCGTCGAATCGGTCATCCCACTTGGTCAATTGCGAATAGAATCGCGCGGCTTCCGCGATCAGCTGCGCCTGGTAATGATCGGGTGACGCGCCGGGTGTGCGGCCGGCCATGGTGACGAGGATCTTGGGGCGGTGCCTCCGCAGAACCGTCGCGACCTTGTAGCGCGCGGGCGGTCCGTCCGTCAGTTCTCGGTTGGGAAGATCGAGCGTTTGAACGTGGGCAACGCCGAGAATCTCCGCCGCAGCGCCCGACTCCTTGGCGCGGGTCTCGAGCGTCCCGCGCGGGGTGGGTTCGCCGGTGGTCATGTGCAGCATGCCAACGCGATACCCGAGATCGACCAGCTTGGCGATCGTTCCGCCCATACCGATCTCGAGATCGTCCGGGTGCGGTGCCGTGAAAACAACATCAAGTGGATCAGAATCGCTCATTGCCCAACTCCATCATGGCTCGAACCGAGCCAGGACTATAGAGTCGGGGCGGATTCGGGACAAGCCCGGCGCTTCACTCGACGGCACACGGGGTGTATCCCTGAGAAGGTAACGATTCTCGCGCGCGGCGGCGTGCGGCGGCTGGGTGGGCGCGTCGCGAGCCGCTCCCGTCATTCCGAGCGCAGCGAGGAATCCGGCCGGATTATCCTGCCGGCTGGATTCCTCGCTGCGCTCGGAATGACAACAATGCAGGTCACTGTCCGAAGCGAGCCACGCACTCACCAATGCCGCCCACGACGGGAAGCGCCGCGGCACGCGGATGCAACGCGTTCAGGATCCGGCTACGCTCGCCGAGACCAGGCGGCGAGCGGTCGCCGCGTGCGCTGGGCGGGAGGCACTTTGCCGTTCCACGCTTCGCATCACAACCGCCGAGACCCTCTCGGCGACGCCCTTCCACGTCTCACCCGCTACCAATGCACGCCGGCGAAGACGGGCATCGCGCGTGTTTTCACGAGCCGCACGCTCGCAGGCTCGGGCGAATGACTCGGCGTCATCGGCGATCACCACTTCGGGTTCGTACGCGTACGCCTCGCGCAGAGGCGTAGACACCACGGGCAGACCGGCTGCCAGGTACTCGCGCAGTTTGATCGGGTTGACGTGCCGCGTCAGCTCAGTGCATTGGAACGGCAGAATGCCCACGTCGAATGCCGCACAGTATGCCGGGAGCGTGGCGTAGGGCTTGCGTCCCAGGAGGTGGACGTTGCGGCGGGCACGCAGTTCGCTCGTATCGACCTGCGGATCGCCGATCAACACGAAGCTGGCGTTCGGCATCAGATCGGCGACCCGGGCGATGAGTTGCGTGTCCACCCAGTGGTGCAGCAGGCCGAAGAATCCGATCACCGGTCCGGCAGACCGAGGCACATCCGCCGGGCGATCGAGCCCGCCGTCCAACGCGCGGGAGAAATGCCGAACGTCAACGCCGTGCCGCGCGAGATGCACGTTGGGATGCATCGCCGATCGGGACTCCTGCAGAGCGGCCGACGTGGTGAAGACGACATCCGCAACGCCCATCAGGCGCCGCTCGGCCGCCCTGATCGCATCTCGGTCCACACCCTCGAACTCGGAGTGCTCATCGACGCAGTAGTAGACGACGCACTCCTCATTGAACTTCCCGGCGAGAAACGCAACATCGGGGGCGAACGTCCAGAGTTGCACCGGCCGCGATTCTCCGCGGTGCACACGGCGTAGGACACGGCGTACCTGGGCGGTCACCAGACGATGGTTGATGCTTGCGCCTGCGCCCCCTTCGACTCCCGGAATCACCAACGGTGTCACGTGCACGAACCGCTTCGCTACGTGGACGGGTCCGCGCAGCATGCGGCGTACTGCGGACACCGCCCCCCGCGCATCCGAACGTGTCAGACGGGGTCGCCGAGTACCGTGATAGCTCACCCAGATCACCGTGTTGTTCCCGCTGAGCTGCTCCATGATGTGGTGCTTGCTGGTGGGATCAACTTCCCAGTTGCTGGCGATGCAGATGATCGTGCGCCCGCTAATCATGGCAGGATTGTCGTGCGCCCACCGCGGGCGTGATCCCGTTGCGGTGGCGTAGGTCGGACGGCACGCGACCCGTATCGGTTGACACGAAGACGGAAGATCATGCGTCGTCGTCGCCGCCGCCGCCGTAGGCGTAGTATCCGTACTGTCGTCCGTAGCCGCTGACGGGCTCGTCGTCGCCTATCAGCAAGCTGCCGATGATGGACACGTTGTTGTTCATGATGTGCTTGATGGCGCGCCGGGCGACCGGCTCCGGCGTTCGGTTCATACGGACCACGAAGATAATACCGAACGTCATCTGCCCGATGATTCCGACATCGGCGACGGCCGTCGCGGGCGGCGTGTCTACCACGGTATAGTTGAAGTCCTTGCGAAAGCGCTCAAAGGCAACGCGCGCGCTGTCGCGGCTGAGGAGTTCCGTTGCCGATCGCCCTTGGGTTCGTCCGCCTGGGACGTAGAAGAGGTTCGGCAGCGGCGTCGCATGAACAACTTCGTCGAACGTCGCCCGCCCTTGTAGCAGATCCGCCAGGCCGACCTTGGAGTCGATGTTCAACAACTCGCCCAGCTTGCTTTGACGGAAATCACAATCGGCGATCAGCACCTTCAGATGCGGAATCTCGGCGAGGCAGAAGCCGAGATTGACGGTGGTGACGCTTTTCCCCTCCTTGGGTACGGCACTTGATATGGCAAACGCCCGGTGCTCTCGACGCGGGTTGGCGCTCAGCAGGCGTGTCCGGAGCGACCGGTACTCCTCGCTTCTGAGCGATGATCGCTGGTAGTAGCTGACAATCTCCTCGGACATTCCAGCGACGGGTTCGGCCGCGCCCGCGGGCGTAGTCGCAACCGTCGGCTTCTCGATGGAGACATGCTGCGCGAGGCCGTACCAGCTTGACCACTTTCGCGGACCGATACGCAGTCTCGATGCCGGCAGATCGGCATCCTCTCGTTTCTGCGCTGCGAGTTCAAGGCTTTCAGCGAATTGCCCCATCAGCTTTGATGCTCCTCGGCTTGCGCCCGCGATGTGGCGACGGGTGACCACTCACTCACGCCGTCAACGACACGGTGCAAGAATGCCTGCGGCACGGTGATCATCCTCTCATAGAGAGTACGGTTTCGAAGGTTGAGGTACGCGAGCGAGCCACTCAGCAGAACCATGGCGACCAGCGCGGTGACGACCGCGGGCGTAAACACCATGCTGGTCAGCAAGCGGCGGCGGCGCACGGTTGTCGATACGATCTCACCGATGGATTCGAGGATCGGAAGCCCCAACCCGACCGTGACCTGGCGCCGCGTTCGGATCGTCCGGTCGAACAGCTCGCTGAGCAGCACAAGCACCACGCCGGTCGTCAGACTGATCGTCAACGCAAGGACCACTACCGTTGAGAGCCGCGGCGAGGCCGGAACGGCGCTCCCGGAGGCCGGCTTGACCTTTCCAAAGAGGATCCCGCGCTGGCTGTTCTCGGCCGCAAGCACACGCCCAACTTGATCGGCATACCCTTGATAAAGCGCCAGCTCGCTCCGGGCGCGATCAACCTCTGCCACCCGACCGCTGAATTCCTTCCTCCGCACGAAAGCCTGGCGTTGAATGGCCTCGTGCTCGGTGACGGCTGATCGAGCGCCCCGGATGTCCAGCTCATTGGCCGCGAGCAGCTTTTCGTAGATCCGAAGTTCCATCTCGGCCCGGGCACGTGCTTCGGCAAGTTGATCGTCCACCGCAAGATCTGCGATCCCGAGCGGCAGCAGCTCCTTGACGCCGTTCACCGAGATCGCTACCGCGTCGCGAGAGGAGTGCCGATCGAGGTCGGCGGCCAGCTGGTCCCGCTTGGTGGCCAGCCGGACGATGTCCGGATGACGGTCGGTCATGCCCCGTTCGTTCTTGAGTTCTTTGATCTCGGATTCCACGCTCGCGAGCGAGACCATGAGGCGCCGGGTCGCGGGGCTTCGCTGGACGGGTCCGATGCCGAGATCGGAAGCAACATGGGTCGGCGCCCGAGTCGCCTTTCCACTCAGGAACTCCCGACGCCCCTCGATCTGGGTGGCCATCTCCTTGCCCTTCCGCTCCAGTTCGAGCAGATCCTCGCTCGCTTCGGCCAGCTTCCTCGAAGCGGCAGCGGGGTCCAAGGGGTCGATCCCGCGGTGCGCCGTGCGAAAACCAATCAGGTCGTCCTCGAGCTTCTCGACCACCGCCACCCGTTTCTGCCGCTCCTCCTCGAACCACTCCTTGGTATGCCGGAGAACGTCGTTGATCCTCGCCTGCGTCGTCGCGATGTATTGATCACGCACTTCATTCAGCACGTTGACCATGGTCTCCGGGTCGTTGCTGGTGTAGAGAACTTCAATCACATCCAGATGTTCGCTCGTTTGGTGGAATCGCACGTCCAAGCCCCCGCCGATGCGCCCTGCAATCTGCATCAACTGTGCCTCGCGGGCATCCGGCTCGTGCGACACCGCCTCGCCACGCTCAGCGCCGCGCCGTTCGGCAAGACCGAGGCTGCGGGCAACTTCAACCAGCGACGTGGGATTCGCGATGTCCTGAATCAACGTTCGACGGAACGTCACGAACGCACCCGCCCCCTCGTTGCTCGGGAGGTTCACCAGCACCGGATCGTCACGGCGTTCGAACGTCGTCGAGCAGACGTACCGCCGGGGCACGTGCAGGCTCAGGGCGAACGCCGCCGTCATCACCACGCACAGCGGCACGAAGAACATCCATCGGCGTACGTAGAGTACCCTCGTGACCTCGGACACCGACCGCCGGAGATCGCCCAGCGCGGGGCGATCACCACCCGGCAGCGGCGGTGCGGCATCCGTGTGGCACGACGACGGTGGATTGTCTGATGGTGCGTTATTCATCCGTTTCGCCTGGCATTCGACGGTGCCCGGATCAATTGAATCCGGCGCCGCTTCCACGCCTCTCGCTGTCGTAGGCGTCGGGAATATCTCCGATCGCGGCGGGCGCAGTCCCCGCACGAATCACCGGTCTGACCGGGTACAGAGCCTCTTCGATCTTCAGTCCGATCCAGCCGAGTGGCGTGGGCGGCACGTACACGATATCGCCGGGTTCGAGCAACACGTTCAGCCGCGTGTCGCCCGTCTTGACCATCCGCTCCACGTCGACTTCGATCTCGCGCCGCTTTCCCTCGAACGGACTCGGCCGAATGACCTTCACACGCGATTTCCAGGCGATGCTCGTCGGCGATGCCCGCACCAACGCGTCCATCAGCGTGTCCCGCCCCGTGTACCGTTGCGGGCCGCCGCTGGCGACCTGACCGAGTACGTAGTAGGTCCGCCCGGGCTGGCTCAAAATGCGTATCTGCACCTCGGGGTCGTGATAGTAGGGTGCCAGCAATTCCTTGAGTTTGGCGGCGATCTCGCGAGCGGTGAGCCCGGCCACTTTCACCTCGCCGATCAACCGCAAGCTGACCTTGCCGTCCGGCCGAACAACCCTCGCCTCGCTGTCGATCTCGAGTATCTTCGGCGCGATGATGGCGATCGAATCGGCCGCGCCGACACGCGCCTCGGTCCCCGACACGGTGTTCTCGTGTGCCTTCAGGAACGAAGCGAGCGACTTGTGGCTGGTCGGCGTCGCGCACCCGGACGCCGCCAACACGACCACCCCAGTGAGGATAAGCAGATGTTTCGGCATGATTCCAAGCCCATCCAATCACCAGCGGACCACGCCCACGCGCGTCGCGGAGAATCCGGACCAACCTGCTTATCGGGTGAACGCCGGGCACGCTGAATCAACTTGCGGGGATTCGAGGCAGTCGAATCCCACTTTTTCGGTCCGTCACACGACGTGGGACCGGGGAATGGTGCGGTGTGATCCGAATATCGCACATGTGTAATCTTAAGCCGCGATGATGCGCGACCGATATTCGGTGAGACAGCGGGTATTGGGACCCCGAGCGAGGTGTGCGGGACCCCAGGCAAAGCAACGAGTCCGCCAATGTATGCTGACTTCTACGGCCTCCGCGAACAGCCGTTCAACAACACGCATGGTCCGCGTTTCTTCTACTCCACGCCCGCCCATGAAGAGGCTTTGGCTTCGCTCATCTACACGGTGGGCGAGAAGAAAGGCCTTACGCTCCTGACCGGCGAGGCCGGCACCGGAAAGACGCTGCTCATCCGCCTGATGCTCGCCCACTTCGGAGAGCGTGTGGCGTTCGCCGAATTGGGCACGACGCCGCTGAGTCAGGAGAACATTCTGGCCGCGATCTGCGCCGATCTCGGAGTCAGTCTTGATCCCCAGGGCGGTATCGAGCAGGCCATCCACTCATTGCAGAACTACCTGTTCGAGCAGTTCGCACGCAACAAGCCGGTGGTCATCATCGTTGATGACGCCCACTGTCTGCCGGTTCAGACGCTGGAACAACTCCGATTCATCGCCAACATCGAGTCGCGCGAGTCGATGTTGCTGCAAATCGTGCTCGCGGGACAGCTCGAGCTTTGCGAGACGATGAATCACCCCAAGCTGAGACCGTTGAGCCAGCGTTGTTTCCGTGCGAATCACCTTCCGGCGCTGACCCGTGAACAGGTGGGAGCCTACATCGGGCACCGCATCGCCGTGGCCGGCGGAAAGGACCAACGCCTGTTCGACGCGTCGTCGAAGGATGCCGTCCACGAGGTTTCCGGGGGCATTCCTCGCTTGATCAACACCGTTTGCGACAACGTCCTGTTGAGCGCCTTCGCCGCCGATCGGAAACAGATTGACGCGGAATTAGTTCGCTCGGTTTCGTCGCAGACGATGCGTTTCAAGGATGTTCGCTCGCCGGACGCTGTTCCGACGGATTCAATGATCGGGCAACACGCCGGCGCCGACAGCTTTGCGAACCCGACGGAGGGACACGCCGTGCTCTTCGCCGAGACCGCCCACGCCGCCGCGCTCGGGTCGCGACTCGCGGCGATAGAACACCGAATCGCAACGCTGGCCACGCCACTCACCCATGCGCTGCAAAACCAGCAGGTTATCGAGATAGATCTTGCCGGTCGCATTGCCTCCCTGGAGCAGAAGTCCGCGGTTCTCAGCAGGCAACAAACCCCGGCAGCACCGGATGTATCCGGATCGGTCGCGACGCGGCTCGGTGGGATGGAGAAGAAGCTCGAACAGCTTCTCGTCTCGCAAGACGCAACGCTTCGCCGTGTCGAAGACAGCACACAGAAAGCCAACAGCAGGCTCGAACAGCAAATCGCAAGCACCAAGGCAATAACCGACGATACGCTTCGTCGTATCAAGGAACAATCGCAAAAAGCCAAATCGCTGGCGGCGACAGTCAAGGCGGTGATCGACAAGCAGAGTGCAGATGTCGCCGCGGACGCGGGCGTCCGCGCCGCGCGCAGGCCGATGGCATCGCCGCTCGTGATCGAACGCGGTGATCTGCTTGTCAGCGCACGCACCCGCACCGCCACACCGAAACGGGAATTTCGCGATGGTACCGCGGCCATCGACGCGGAGCACAGGATCGAGCTTCTGCGTGCCCGGGTGGATTCCGCGTTCGCACACTCGCCACCCACGCAACGCCTGCTTCACAACATCCGCGGACTCACGCGCCTCGCCGAAGGCGTTCCGGACACGGCGGAAGATACCGTCGAATCCGGCGCTTGATCCCGGCAGCCGATGGAAAACAGCCAGACCCGTACACCGACTCTCATTACCCCTGGTACATGAAACGGGGGCAGGTCACAGGCCACGCTCCGTCGCCCCCCCCCAAAAAGTGCCTCCTTAACAGAATCTGTAGGTGACCGGCGGCAGGGGTAGATCTGCAAGTGTATGATAGAGAGCGACTTGCAGCACTTCTTGAGTCCTGAAGCCGTATGATTTTCTCGCGGTCGTTTTGATCTTGTTGTTCATCCCTTCGACAATGCCACTTGAGAACTGCTTTCTGGCCGCGAACCAGTTGAGGAGCAATGCCCGGTGCACACGAAGGGAACGAGCGACTTTTTTCATCGGCTCGATCCGGCTGCGCATCACGCGCTTGCACCAGCCGTCGAGGAACTTCCCGGCGTTGGCCGGGTAGGTGTACTCCCTTGAGAGTACCGGGTTCTGAGGGTCGGAGGGTCAAGCAGCGAGGCGGATTCCTTCGGTTCTTGATAGGTCAAGCCGATCGCGCAGGAATTTCGTGAAGGTTGTGGTCTTGGCGGAACCAGCGAGAAACTCCGGAAGCGTATTTCGCAGCGCAATGGCAGTGACCTGCTCGGACTGTGCCAGTCCGGGACGAATCGTCCGAATCCACGAGCCAAAACATTGCCACACCGACTTCGATTCCGTTGCCGAGAGGATCTGAAGTAATCCCTGCGCAATCAGTCCAAGTTGGATGTGGCGGTGGTATGCCGAGATCTTCCGGCGGACGGCATTG
>JAJDDR010000531.1 GCA_029260255.1 Phycisphaerae bacterium | reverse complement strand
GCTCGCTGCGCGATCATCAGCGGGCGGTCATCGTCGGCGAGCGGAGTTTCGGGAAAGGCAGTGCCCAAAGTTTTATGGAACTACACGGGGGCGTGGCGGGCATCAAGCTGACGACGGCGCACTACCAACTGCCGAGCGGGCGGATCGTTCACCGGACTCCGGAGAACGCCGACACGGGGGACTGGGGGATCATCCCGGACATCCACGTCCCTGTGACGGAGCGCGAGCGGGAGGAGATCAGACGTTGGCTTCAACAGGCGAGCACGTCGACGAGAGGGGATGAGGCGGTCATCGATCGTCAGCTACAGGCGGCGGTCGAAGCGCTTCGCGCGAAACTCTAGAAGAACGCTCCCCCGCGGGGCGCCGCTAAACGAGTCGTGTCCACGCTTCGATATCTGCGGCGATATCCTCCGGGGCGCGGTGCTCACTGTCGAATTGAACGTCCCCCCAGGATTGATAGAGCGGTGTGCGGCGTGCGAGCACTTGCGTCACTTCTTCCAGACCGCCGTCGTGCGTTAGATCGGGTCTGGTCGCGTTCGACGCGGTATCACTCACGATTCGGGCGTGCAACACGGGCGCCGGGCAGGTCAGCCAGACGAGCCGGCCGCCCTGCTTGAGGCGTCTCATGTTCTCCGCGCTTTCGACCGCCCCACCGCCGACGCCGATCACGGACGGTCCGCCGGCAGACACGCGCGCAATCACGTCGGATTCGCGTCGGCGGAAGGCGGACTCGCCCTCTTCTCGGAAAACGTCGGCGATCGACTTGCCTGCTTCGCCGGCGACGAGTTCGTCGGTGTCAACGAACGGCACCGACGTCAATCGTGCCAACACGCGGCCGACCGTCGTCTTCCCGCTGCCGCGATACCCGATCAGCACGATGTTGCGGCGTCGCGAATCGGTCATGCCCGCTCCCCCATCAGCAGAGGCGTTCCACGACGGCCTCCATCCGCTCGTAGTCAGCCGGATGGTGGGTCCAGTATTCAAACTGCATGCCGGCCTGGCGGACGAACATGCCGAACCCCCCCACCGTCACGCACCCGGCGGCCGATGCGTCGCGCAGCAGGCGCGTTTCGCGCGGGCGATAGACGGTATCGAACACGACCGTCCCTGATCGCAGTGCTTCGACCGGCATGGGAGTGGAATCCGCATCCGGATGCATGCCGACGCTCGTGCAGTTGACCAGCACCTTTCCCTCCGACTTGTCCCGATCCTCCCAGGGGCGGAGCACACACTCGGTCATATCCGCGAGGGACTGTGCCCGCTGCGGGTCCCGGTTGTAGACGGTCACCGTGCAGCCGCAATCCGCGAGCCCGGCCACCACCGCCCGGGCAACGCCGCCGGCGCCCAGCACGTCGACCGGAACGCCGTCCAGATCCTCGACGTCGCACTGCATGGCGGCGAGCAGGGTGTCGAGCGCCGCGTCGCAGTCGGTGTTGCATCCCCAAACCTCACCGTCTTCGATCCGAATGGTGTTCACCGCGCCGATCATGTCCGCCGGCGGATCGACGCGGTCGCCGAGGTAGCGAAGCGCGTGTACCTTGTGCGGCGCCGTTACGCTGAGACCACGCACGTCCAGCCACGGCCGGTCGATACACGCGTCAAGAAACGCGGCGAAGCTTCGTTCGTCGGGGGGTACGAGAAACGGCAGGTAGACGCCGTTCACCTTTTCGGCTCGGAAAGCGTCGTTGAACACGTCGGGTCCGACGGACTGGGCGACGGGATTGCCGATCACGCCGTAGACCTCGGTGGCCTCGTCGATTGAGTCCCACCGGTAGCGCTCGCGAAGCTCCGCCACGGTCAGTTGTCCCGGCGCGGCCTTTGACTCGGCATCGAGCGCGCAGTACGCGGCGAACGCCCCGCACTTGCCCGGCAGGACGCGCGACATGAGCCCGGCCTCGCCCATGCAGATGGCGATGGACTCGCCGCGGCCATGGTACATGATGTCGAGTGCGTCGAAATTCGAGAGAATGTCGTCGGCGCGCCATGCGATCTTGATCGCGGAGGCTTCCTCGATGGCCCGCATCTCGTCGACGATCTGATTGAGGTCGGCCGGGCGACCGTCAAAATCGTGATGCGAAATCAGCAGACCGCGACCATGCCCGGTTGCGGACGAATCCGCGAGTGCTTTGACGAGATCGTGGCGTGCCATACCGAACCGTTGCCACGCGGACAATTCGACATCGACGAGCGCCGCGCCGGCTCTGACCGCGGACAGCAGTATGGGGAGGCGGTGCTCGACGCTCGCTCGACTCTGCCCTCCTTCGGAGGCGGGTCTGCACGTGGCGATCCAATGGCCCGCGGGGAGCTGACCCGCGACCGTCTCGACTCCGGGCTCGCGCGACGCGAGCGTGTCCAGCCGGAGTTCCGCCATGTCGCATCCGGCGGCGAGCGCTTCGCGCGAGAGGGTGCTCATCGTTTCTAACCGTTCCGCGACGACCGTACCGACCAACAACGCCATCGATTGACTCCTGGGGGTTCGCGTGCCCATCATAACGTCCGCCACGATGATCGCGACCACCTTCGCCGCTGCTGGATTCCAAGGGCTGGACGTGCCGACTATAGTTACGGCGCGGGAACTGAAACGGCTCAGCCATCGCGCCGGAGACGATTGCCCATGAATACTGCTACGCGTTTTCTACTGGCGGCGTGCCTGGCGTGGTCGACGACCGCGGTCGCTCAGATGCCGTTCCAATCGTCCAGCTTTCGCAAGGCGTGCAACGACGCCGAGAAAGCCGGCAAGTTCGTCATGCTGGTGTTCCACACCAACTGGTGCGTGAACTGCAAGACGCTGGCCGCGACCACGTTCAAGGACAAACGCGTCCTCGATTGGATCGAGCAGAAGACGATCCCGATCAGCGTCAACGCCGACGTCAACCGCACGCTGGCGCAACGGTTTTTCGCGACGACGTATCCAACGATCCTGCTCATGACGCCGGACGCGGACGAGTTCTTCCGGATTCACGGGTATCTGTCGGCGGACCGGTTTCTCGAAGTCGCCCAAAAGTCCGACACCATCGGGCAGAACGTCGTCGCGGCCAAGCGAGAACTCATCGCGGCGGGTCGCAACAACCCGGCGGCGAGAATCAAGTACGCCGGCGTGCTGCTGGATAACGGGCTTCCTCCCAAAGCGCTCGATGAGATGGTGTGGTGCTACGACCACGGTGGTGAGTACGACGCTTCATTCCGCGGTGCCGGGCGATCCCGATTGCTCGGAGACATCGTACGACTCGCTCATACCTTCCCGCCGGCCGCGGACGCGGTACGCACGCGGCACGCCGCGCTGCGCGAGCGGCTGCTCGGCGATCGGGCGACGGTGTTTGACGCAATCGACTTGGCGATGGTCAACCGCAGCGCCGGTCGATCGGCGGACACGTTGACGCTTTACGACCGCATCCGCGCCGAGCGGCCGGATTCACCGTCCGTGAAGTTCCTGCGAGACCGGGTCTTCGATGCACTGCGCGCCGCGCGCCGCTACGCCGAGATCGCGAAATCCACCGACGTTCGTGCCAAGGTCGGGCGAATTCTCGACCGCCACCGAACCGCGACCACGACCGCGCTGTCGAGCGTGCCGGAGGACCAGCGTGAAGCGTACCTCGAGGCGCAGCACGATCTGCTGATTCACGACGTGACCGGGTATTACGAGGTGCTCTTCGGCCTCCCCTATTACAGCGCGGCCGCGGAGGTCGCGTCGGACCTTCTTCGTGTCAGTCGGACGGCGGACGTCTATCACGCCCTCGCCGCGAGCGGACTGCGCACCGGCAAGGCGAACGCCGAAACGCTCGATCAGGCCCAGAAGGCGTTCGACATGACCTCCGGAGAGGACGCCACGATCGTCGACACCCTCGCACGGATCCGCGCCGAACTCGGACGGACGCCGAACTGACGGGAGTTCCGCACGCAGCAAAGTGTCTAGAAATGACGCCGTTTTCCCAGACCGAGCCGCGACGGTCAGGGAGCGATCGCGAGCGTGTCTCCGCAATGACCCCTCCCTTACGGTCGGGGCTCGGAAAAACGCCGTCTGGGTGAGACGCTGCGCCAACGAGGCGTGCCGACCGGCTACGGGCGGGGTTCGCCTCGCATTTGTTGCTGAAAACATGTCATTTGTGCTTGATTTGCGGCCCGATAAGGGCTAAGCTGAGCGGAGAATCAGGTTGGCAGAGAGAGAGCTTTGGGCATGGCCCGGGCTCTTTTTTTTGTGTCGTTGGACTACGTGGACGGCTTCAGCGACGCACGGCCGGTGACATTCAGTATGGAGGAGATAACGATGACAGCACCGCGCGTTTCGTTGGGCACGGTTGTTGGGACCGTCGGGTTGGTTCTGCTGGTTCCGGTGTTGGCGTTCGGAGCGCCCCCCGGTTGGGCGGGTCCGTCGCTTCCGCTCGAGGGGACCACCTCGATCGCGACGGGCGCGAGTTCGGGTCTGGACGGGTATCTGGGCATCGCACCGGACGACTACGGCTCGTGGGCGAGTACGACGTTCGGCGGCGGCGGCGACATGTTCAACCCGGCCGGTGGAAGCGGAGCGCTCGAGGTGGCGTTCAGCAGCGGGTTCTTCGTCTTCGTGCCATCGGCGGGGCAGCGCGAGTTGCTGAGCGACAGCGCCGACTGGCAGAACGTGTTCACCCCGGACTTCAGCCTGGATCGCAGCATCACGTCGCCGCTGATGGCCAGCGATACCAGCGGCAACGGTGTGGCCGATACGCTGAACAGTGCGTTCAACGTCTTCGGTGGCAGCACGAATCTGGGGTTCGATCTGACTCAGCGCGTTTCCTCGTTTGATGCCGGCGTGTCGTTCATGCAACAGGACTACACCATCACCAACAACGGCAACGGCTCGGTGGCGTTCCAACTGGTTCGGCCGTTCGACGCGGACATGCTCTGGTCCGGTGATTTTGGCGATGATGAGGTCGGGACGGGGTTTCACGGATCGGGGCTGGACCCGTTCGTCTTTCAACAGGAGGTTGGCGACTCGACGACCGCCATGACCTTGAGCAGCCCGCAGGGGCGCTTCTACTACGGTGGGAAAAACGGCGTCGATCCGGGCGGTGTTCCCTTCGCCTACGGCACGGACACGCAGGTGTGGGATATGATGGGCATCCCGGCCAGTTGGCAGGACTACATCGCCGGGGTGGGCGCCGGTATCAACGGAACGAGCGGCGCGTTCCCGCCGGGCAGCGTTACTCCCGCCGACGGGGCCATCGGACTGGACATGTCCATCGCGCTCGATCCGGGTGAGTCGACGCTGGTCAGCTTGATGTTCACGTATGGATCGAACGTCCCGGCGCCGGAGCCGGGGACGCTCGCGATTCTCGGACTCGGCGTTCTCTGCATGCGGCGGCGATGGGTGCGGTGAGAGTGTCAGCGTCTGGCACCCAGGTAGTCGGACAGGGAGTCGGCGTCCTTGGCAAAACTGCGGGCGGTCTCCCAGGTGATGCGATTCGTGGAGGCCAGACGGGCTAAGCTCTCGTCGAGCGTGATCATGCCGTCCTTGCGACCTGTCTGAATGGCCGACTCGATGGACTCGACCTTGCCGAAGCGGATGGCCGCGCGCACGGGGTGGGTCGCGGTGAGCACCTCCAGGGCGAGCGCCCGCCTGGCGTGCTCTTCGCAACTGGGCAACAGGTGCTGGCAGACGACGTAACGCAGCGACAGGCTGAGTTGCGAGCGGACGTCGTCCTGCGTGGTGCGGGGGAACAGGTCCACGAGTCGGGTGATGGCGCCCTTGGCGTCCTGAGTGTGCAGGGTGGTGAGGATCAGATGACCGGTCTCGGCGGCACTGATGGCCATCTGCGCGGTTTCGCGGTCGCGAATCTCACCCACGAGTATCACGTCGGGATCCTGCCGCAATCCCGAAACGAGACCATCGTAGAACGAATCCACGTCGACTCCGACCTCACGCTGGCTGACGAGGGACCGCTCGGTCGGTGAATAGACGAATTCGATCGGCTCCTCGACCGTGATGATACGCCGATCGCTCTCTCCGTTAATCAGCTCGATGAGCCCGGCCAGGGTGGTCGTCTTTCCGGAACCGGTCACGCCGGTGATGATGACGAGCCCGTTGCGCAACGCGACCATCTTCTCGGCGAGTTCGGTGGGGAAACCCATCCACTCGAAACTCGGAATCTCGTCGGGCACGTACCGAAAACAGGCACCGATCGTCTCGCGAGCGCGAAAGACGTTCGCCCGAAAGCGGCAGGACCTGCCGTCGTAATCGATGGCCAACGCGCAGTCGACGCTCTTTTGGTCCTTGATGCGGCTGCTGTGCGGCTCTGGCAGAACGGAATCGATCAAAGCGCGTATCGTTTCGCCGTCGAGGACGCCGCCGCCGGCGCGGTGCAGCGAGCCGTGCGTCCGATAAGTCGGGGGATAGCCGGCCACCAGGTGGAGATCGGAGCTTTCAGCTTCCACCATTCGGCCAAGCAGGTTGAAGATCGACGGAGTGTCACTGCTGGTCACTATGTCTCTCCGGCATACGCGATTGTACTGCGATCGCCCGATGGCGGATGCGGGTGCGTCCCGGCTCGCGTGAAAAATCTTCGACAAAGTCCGGATGTTGGTCAACCCGGAGGCCGTTCGCCGTCGACGACAAGGGCTTACCAACAGTAGCGGGTTTCCCGGACCTTCGCGCGTACGCAGTGGTCCGGTGGACAATCCCTCGTATCGGAGAACATGAAAATGAGCCACAGAGTACTGGGAAGGCGTGCCGGTCGGACGATTCCGATTCTGGCTGCGTTGGGCGTGATGGCGTGGGGGCTGGCGTGCAACACGGGCGTCACCACACCGACTACTGACACGAGCGGTGGTGACAACGTCCTGCTCAACGACGCCCTCGGATTCGAGGGGACACTCAGCGCGAAGGTGGTGGACACACAGTCCACGCGAAATTCGCTGGTGGACCCGAGCGTGCAGCAGGCCATCCCTCCGGATTTCGACACGGAAAACGCCATGGTGTATTTCCGTGACATCGTCGGGAATCCGCTGTTGGACGCCAACGGCAACCCGATCCCACCGGTGCCGCTGAATCCGGACGGCACGTTCGATGCGAGCAATCTGCCGGTCGGAGTGGATTTCACGTGTTGTGTGGACATCGGCAACACGGGCGCATGCGACATCGAAAGCTGCGTGAACATCCCCAGTGACGACGGCGGTCCGCAGGGCGAGATCGACGGCGTTCAGATCGACCCGCTGACGACGCTGGTCCTGGCGAAGCTCCGCAAGCTGATCGAGCAGACGGGCATCGATCCGCGGCAACTGCCGATCAGCCCGGTAGCGGTCGCGACGCGCATCGTCGATGCGTACACGCACCTGTTCGAAGAGACGGGAATCGACCAGGAGCTCTCGCTCGATGACTTCAGCAGCATCGCCATCGCGCGCCTGGCCGAGCTGTTCGACACGCTCATACCGGCCGGCGCCCGCACCGGCATGGACCTTGTCCAGGGTAACCTGGAGCTCGCCCAGTCCGGCGACTTGAACGAGAAGGCTCTTTCCATCGCCAAGGTCTTCCTGCGTGCCGGGTTCCCGATCGCCGACGCGCCGATCGATCCGGACTTGAGCGAGCTGGGCACTCTGGACGGCGTCGAAGTAACGACGCTGCGCGAGCTATTCGACCACGGTGACCCGTTCACGGACGAGTTCAAGGGCTTCGATGACGGATTCGACGAACTGCTCGAACCGGCCGAGTTCGGCAACGATTTCCATGATGAAATCCTCGTTTACGTCAACACCAACGCCGAGCCCGACCGAAACTTCGGCAACAGTGACGAGGCGGAGTTCGAGGACGAAGGCGGCCCGCAGATGCCGGTGCTGCACGACTACCTCCTGTTCCACATGGCCCGTCTACAGCACGAGCACCGGCGCATCACGCTGGGCGATCTGCACGACCTGCTGGTCAGCATCGACGACGGGCTGGGCGTGCGGCTCACGTACTTCCTGTTCGATCCCAACTTCCACGGTCCGCCGCTCAACGTGTTTGAAACGGCCGACGGCGAAGGGTTGGCCATCAACATCGAGGCGATCTTCCGTCGGATCATGGACGGCGGTTTCAACGACCTCGACCCGGAGGCGTTCGAGAGACGGGAGTCGGAGCTGCGGCGGCTCGTAACCGACCTGCTGGACGGGACGCTTCGCCCCACGTTTGAGCGGCTCTTCGAGGCCATCGCGTTGGGGCGAATCGGATCGGTGGGCGAGTTCGCGGAGACGATCCGCAACGCCCGGGCGCACTTGCCGTTCAGTCGCTCGGGACCGAGCGAGTTCTTCGTCGTGGCGGACGGTGATCCGTTCCGCAGCGGCGTCGACGCCTCGGCAATCACCGTTGACGCGGACGTCACGATTGACGGAGATGTCCTTGCACTGGAGTACAACCCCGGCGGCACGGGACAGTTCTGGCTCGGCTTCGGACCGCGTACGGACGAGAGCGGCATCGTGGAGTTGATCGTCCGCGAGACGGGGCACTTCATGCACGGTCCGCGCGGACCCGTCCGCATCGACCTGCACAACGAGTCGCTGTTGGGACCGATCAACGGCGAGCCGTTCATCGATTTCGTGTCCGAAACGGGCGCGTTCTTCCCCGGCATCAACGTGACGGTGTTCCGCGACGACTTCGTTCCGGAACCGTTTTTCCTGGAACCGTTCGACGGCGGATTCGACCCCGGATTCGATCCGGGATTCGATCCCGAGTTCGATCCGGATCATGATTTCTTCCCACCGCCTCTTCCGGGCGAAGATGAACTGCTCCCGCCGCTGCCCGGAGATGACGGCTTGGTCATTCTCCCTCCGGGCGACGAACCCCTTCCGCCGCCGGTCGGCGATGAGCCGCTGCCTCCCGCACCGGCGGCCGATGAGGCTCCCCCGGCGCGTGAGAACGAGTTCGGCGGACCGAACGAGCAGATTTTCGTACTGGCCACGGACATCGGCCCGGGCGCCGAACCGGTGCGCGTGGACTACGATCGCGGTACGGGGCAAGCCACGTTCAACCCGGGCGGGCGTCACCTGCTGATGTTCCTGCCGGACTCCGACAAGAGCGGTTTGTTCGCGCTGTTCAACGAACAGACCGGCAGGCCGGCCAGCAATGCGGATCCGACGCAGTTCTTCCAGGGTCCGCTCGAGCAGCCGGATCGGTTCGAGGACTTCTTCAACAACTTCGACGACAGCCAGCACTTCGACGAGTTCGATGATCTGGGTGGCTTCGTCGACGAGTTCATCTTCGACATCCCGCCCGATGAGCTGTTCTTCCCGCCCGACGGGGACTTTGTCCCGCCGGACGGTGAGTTTCCTCCGTTGATTGACGGCGAGCTTCCGCCGCCCCCGGGTGGCGAGTTGCCGCCGCCTCCGGTTGACGAGCCGGTGGAGCCCGCTCAGTTCGATGACGGCGGTTCGGGGGAGTTCCCGCCGCTGGACGAATTCGGCGACTTTCCGCCCGACGAGCCGTTCGGTGATTTTCCCCCCGCAGACGAGTTCGTCGAGGATTTCCTCGGTGCACCGCCGCCCATGGGATTCGACGCGGGTTTTGAGATCGTCGTGTCAATCAACGACGTCATCGGTCTTCCGCTTCGCCCGGAGCAGTTCACACACGTGTTCGGTACGAGCGTTCCGAACGAGCGGTACGACCCGTCGGGCGACCCGTACTACGACGACATCAACGGAAACGGTTCAGAGGACGCAGGCGAAGCGACGGCCCAGTTCCGTCCGGTTCTGTTCGACCCGAACGACTGGCGTTCGACCGACATCCGCCTGTACTACCGTCGCGCGGACAACAACGCGGCCGTGACGTTTGACGAAATCAACTTTGAGAGCCCGACGCCGATGACCTTCGACGGCGTGGCGCTGGTCGCTCGCAACTACCTGTCGCGGATGAATGCGTTCAGGTTCTCGCGTCCGAACACGGCTATTAACCTGCTGACTGCGTTCCTGCCGCCCGAGTTCTTCGACGGCACGAATTCGCTTGACCGTGACACGCCAATCGGTGTCCTCAGTGCGATTGCGATGATCAACCTGGTGATGGACCAGGTGCTCAACGTGGAGGCGAACATCGACATCGACGGGCTTGGACCGATGAGAAAGCAGGAGATGTTGATCGACGCGCACCTGTTCGTGGTGCCGGTCGGCGATCCGTTCGTACTTCTGCTGAAGGGTTTTGAGTCGCGCACTCAGGTGTCCGGGGGTGCCGTAAGCGAGTAACGAATTCTCGAACCAACTTCAGGGGGCGGTCGTCGATCAGGCGGTCGCCCCCTTTTGCATGCGCATTCAGGGCGGCTCGCGCGGGAGTTGAACCACAGAGAAAACGGAGAACACAGAGGGGGGAGGAACTGGGAATGGCGAACAGCGAGAGGGGAGGGAACGAGGCGTCAAGATCGGGCGGGCCATGGCTTCTGCCGGCGGGCACGAACCGGACGGGGAGAGGGCTTTCAGTTGTTGTCAGTGGGGCAAGGGCGCGGGGAGGTTTCTTTGGGGGCGAACCCGCGCTACCTGGATCATCGGAGCAGTCGGAACAGTCCGCGGACAAACGTGACCAAGAAGTCCTCGCCGGCGTAGCGCCGGAGGCTCGGTCCCATACGCTCTTGCTCAGCTTGGAATCGGCGCAGCTTCAAGTCGGACAGTTCGCGGCGCTGCCGATCCTGCTGCTTCTTCTCCTCGTGGATGCGTCCGCCGGCCGCGACCCACTTGAGGATTTGGGCCAACTCACCGCCGTCGAGCCAGACGCCGTGATGTCTGCACGAATCGACGATGACGCCGGACCTTCGGCCGAAGCTCTTGCGATGCATCATCTGCCGGCAGTCGGGACACTTGACGTACTTGACCTGTTCGCGCGAGCGAGACTCTTCTTCAACAATGATGTCGAGGCGTTCATAGTCTGTCTCGTGGACTCGCGTCACGGACGCATCGATCATCGCGTCCAGTTCCTGCGGTCCGAAGAACATGCCGAGGCATTCACCGCAGCGCTCGACGGTACACGCATCCCCGGTTCCCAGGCTGACCGTCTCCATCTTGACCTCGCAGCGCGGGCAGACGTGCTCACTCCCGGCCGACGCGGTCTTGTGCCGGCCGATGGCACGCAGATCCGTGTCGTTTACCGATGCGCAAAAGGTGCAGACACAGGATTTTGTGGTCAGCGGCGCCCCGCAATTCAGGCAGTCCATAGCCGGCATCTCCCAATCGCAGTTGTTGCGATTTGCCTGGTCAGACCGTGTGCGAAGACGGGCACCCAAGCTCGTCACCGCGCCGTCCGCGGCGTATGTTGTCGGCGCGGTACGTTTCGGCGAACATGCCGGAGTCTAGTCCAAGTGCATCCCACATCCAAATCAGCGCGTCGACGCCCAGGACGGGCAGAATGCCGCCGTTGAGGAAACGCCGCGCGCTGGTGGTAACCGGATCGCGGATCAGGTGCATGCGTCCGAATCGCGTCGCGCGGCGGCAGAAATCCGAGTCCTCCATGATCGGCCTGTCGGCGAATCCGCGTAACGCATGGAACACCGCCCGGTGAACGAACAGACCCTGATCGCCAAAGTACGCCCCGCCGAACCCATACCTGACCCGGTTGACCAACTCCACGAAACGCAGGCGCCACTGCGGACCGTCCAAACCGAACTCAAACGCCCCCCCTACCGCTCCCGGCCGATCCAACGCGAGGCCGATCGACCGATCGTAGGCCGGCGGTACTCGGCTATCGGCGTGCAGAAAGAGCAGCACATCGCCCACGGCCACCGCGGCGCCCGCGTTGCATGCGCCGGCCCGGTTCGTCACGTGCGTACCGCTCTCGACGCGAACGCCGACCCGCCGTGCGATCGGAACCGTTTCGTCCGTCGAGCCACAGTCGGCGACGATGACCTCCGGTGTTCCGCCGGATGCCCGCTGCTCGAGAAGCCCAATTGCCCCCGCGACCGTCTCGGCCTCGTTCAGCGTCGGGATGATGATACTCAATCGCACGCTGCCGTCTCGGAACTCAAGTTGCCATGCACAACGTCCGTTGACCACGGATGGTCCGCCACCCGGTCACCGTGGACCGAAAACGCACCAGCGTCCAGCCGCGACGGCGTTCCGGGTGCGGAATTCGGGACACGCGTCGGTCGACAACGCGACGGTCCCCAGGATGGACGAGACCTTCGAATCCGATGTTGTCTACAATGGGTGAAACATTTAGGATAAATTAGCAGGTTTTAGTCTTTATTTCTGCCTGCCATGAGGTAATATTCCAGTATCGTGACAACGCCAAGATACCGTGGACCTTTGGCAAAGGGATGACGCAAGATGGAACGAACAGGATTGAGGGACTTCCTTGAAATCCCGTACGACAAGCTCGAGGAGATGAACCTCGAAGCGAAGGAGCAGCGAACGGCCGGCGTCTCGTCGGGCAAGGTCGAGGAGCAGCGCCGCAGGTACCTCGCCGAGGAGAAACGGATCAAGGCGGTGACGGTGTGCTTTTCCGACATCGAGGGTCGGCTGCACATGCTCGACTACGACAAGAAGTTCCTGTTGCGGTCGGCGGACAACCTGACGTTTGACGGCTCGTCGATCCGCGGGTTCACGGTTCAGCAGGAATCCGACCTGCGAATGGCGATCGATTGGCCGACGTTCTACTGGCTGCCGTCCGACATTTTCGGTCCGGGAAAGGTCCTGGTGTTCGCCGACGTGTTGAACCGTGACGGGTCGCCGTACGAGGCCGACACACGCGGTCGGCTCAAGGCATACACCGCGTCGTTGTTCGCAAAGGACGGGACGATCGCCAACGTCGCCACAGAGATCGAGGGATTCCTGTTCAAGGGCACCGAGGCCGAGCGACACTATCCGGAGACGGGTTGCTTCGAGTTCATCTCCAAGGGCGGTTACTACCACTCACTGCCCAAGGAGCCGCTCCGCGAGTTCATCGACACGGCGGCCGAGGTTCAGCGTGCGATGGGCTTCGACAACGAGAAGGACCATCCGGAGGTCGCACCGTCGCAGTTCGAGATGAACTGGGGCTACGAAGAAGCCACGATCGCGGCAGACCAGATCCAGCTCTACAAGCTGGCGTGCCGTCGCGTGGCACACCACTTCGGCTTGACGGCCAGCTTCCTTCCGAAGCCGGTGACCGACATCAACGGCAATGGGATGCACACCAACATCTCGCTGATGCGTAACGAGAAGAACATCTTTCACGACAGTCAGGGCGAGGACGGCCTGTCTGAGGCGGGGTGGAGCTTCATCGAGCGCATCCTGCACAGCGCCCCGGACGTCTGCCTGACGATGAATTCCAGCGTGAATGCGTATCGCCGGCTGGACCCGGCGTACGAAGCTCCGAACCAGATCAAAGCGTCGGCGGTGAACCGTGCATCCATGATTCGCATTCCGCTGGCAAACGAGCGTTCCGCACGCATCGAAGTCCGATCGGTAGCTCCGGACGCGAACCCATACCTGCTGGTCCACACACTGCTGAAGACGGGACTCGAGGGTCCGCTGCCGGAGGTCGACGACGCGGAAGGCAAACGCACGCGCACTCGGTTTCTGCCGGACAACGTCTACGACGCGATGCGGAACTTCAAAGCGAGCAAGTGGATGATGGACCTGCTGGGCGAGGACGTACACGGCAAATACCTCGAGGTCAAGCAGGCGGCGGCCGACCGTTGCCCCCGAGCCCTGGGCAATCAGATCAAGCGCAGCGAGGTACAGTTCCACCACGAGGTGACGAATCAGTGGCTGTGGAGCAAGTTCTGAACTGACGCGACGGCGCGGGGACGTCCGCGCGGGCTGAAGCCCGCGGCTCACGTGGCGGACGCCAGGACCTGTTCCGGGACCGGGTCGCCGTGAGCCTGGCGTATTCTGTTGAACTCGTCGGCGCAATTGAGAAAGGGCTGAATCAGTCCTGGGTCGAAGTGCGATCCCGCGTCCGCCTCGATGGTGGCGACGGCTTCGTCGTGATCGCGCGCACGCTGGTAGCGGCGGTTGCTGGTGATGGCATCGTAGGCATCGACGATCCCGATGATGCGCGCCGACAAAGGAATCTCGTCGCCCTTGAGACCATCCGGATAGCCCCGACCGTCGAAGCGCTCGTGGTGGCTGCCCGCGATTTCGACGCACATCTTGAGAATCGGCACGGGGCCCGTTCTCGCCATGGCGGACTCGATCACCGATCGTCCGATGTCGCAGTGCGTCTTCATGACCGTGAATTCTTCGGCGGTGAGTTTTCCCGGCTTGCACAGGATCTGGTCGGCGACGGCCACCTTGCCGATGTCGTGCATCGGGGCCGCTCGGTGGATGTCGTCGATGAACTCGTGGTTGACGAGGTGTTCGTGGCTGAGCGAGCCCATCAACTCGCCAGCCAGCACGCGGGCATACTCGCGAACCCGCTCCAAGTGGTTTCCCGTCTCGTTATCTCGGAACTCCGCAAGGCGACCGACCGTCATGAGGAGCACGTTCACGGACTCGTCAAGGCGTTCCCTGTGCAGCACGTTGTGCAGCGCGATCGCGCTCGAGTCGGCGATTGACCGAATGCACTCGACCTCGTCGGGCAGGAAGTTGGTGTCGCCGGCTTTGTCCGTGATGCTCAGAACCCCCAGCGTTTCGTCGCTGGTCATGAGCGATGTCGCAATCAGCGGCGTGCTGACAAACGTATCACTCTCGTAACTCTCTTTCCGCCGGCCGCTCGCGGACCCGCCGTCGTGAAGCGCGTTTGCGATATATGTCTTGCCGGTCGTGAAAACGGTGCCCGCGATCCCGGAGTTGGCGGGAACCTGGATTCGCCGAATCACGTCTTCGTCGATGCCCGCGGCACGGGCGCATCTGAGATGCCGGCCATCGTCGGTCTTCAGGAGGATTGAGATGCGTCGGCTCCCGGTCACTTCTCCCACGGCTTTGATGGTCAGATCCAGGATCTCGTCGCGGTCACGCGCTTCGTTGAGGGACCGGGTGAAGTTGTAGAGCGTTCGCAGCCGCCCGGTGCGATCCTCGACCTGGCTGGACAGCTCCGTGTTCAGACGGTCCAGTTCCTTGCGCGCTTCCTGCAGACGATGCACGGTGCGAATCCTGGCGAGCAGTTCCACGATTTCGAAAGGCTTGACAACATATTCGAGCGCGCCGGCTTCGAGGGCCATCACGACATGGTCGGAATCGCTTCGTCCGGTGATCATGATGATGGCAACGTCCGACAACCCGGGGATCTCTTGAATTCGGCGGGTCGCTTCAATCCCGCTGATGCCTGGGAGGGAGAGGTCCATCACCACGACGTCCGGCTGAAAGACGGCGGCGTGCTCGAGCGCGCTCTCACCGTCGTAAGCGACTTCGACGCTGTAGTCGGCTGACACCAGGTGCGCGCGGAGGACGAAGGTCAGTTCCTTATCGTCGTCGACGATGAGAACTTTGGGACGGTGGATTTCCGACATGGGCACCTCGTCTCGCGAAACACCGACGCCGAGGGGGCGCGGAAAGACCTCGACACACGTATGTCGGGTCATCGGACATCCGTGGGCGTGCGATCAGTTCGCGCCGCCGCGGGCGTTTCGCGATTCTCGGACCTTTTTCGCACGGAAGGAGCGGTCCCGGATCGATTTCCACCACCCACGCCCAGGCAAAATGAGATCGGTAGGATTGCGTATTGGGCAATTCGACGTCGCGGCGACAGCAGGTCCGAAAACGTGCGCCGACTCGGGGTCGGTTGGACGAGGTCCAACGTGACGCGAGCGGGGTGGTCGGCTCACAGTCGATCGCTTGAAGACGTTTATCCGCTTTGGGGCAAGGGGTTTATGCCGCGGGCATCCGGCAATCCGCCGACACCGACGCCGGTCGAATGCCATTGTCCCGAGAGCATGGGCGGCGGAGCAACAAGCCCGCGGGAAGCCCGGTCGCGCGCCGGGGAGGCCGACTGACGCAACTCGATTCGACTCGCCCGACGCCCAACTTTCGCCGATGAAAGAAGCAGCACGACGCCTCGGGCTGCGAGAAACGCACGAAACTTTTCGGGGAACTGGAATTTCGCAAAACGGCTTGTTATAATGTCCAATAGACGGGGTAGGCCCCGTGGCCCGCCGAGGGTGATTCGGTCCGCCTCCGTCTGAGGTCGAAACCTGCTTTCGACCCTAATAATTCAGTCTTCCACTCGCTGCGGCACCCTTTGACCGCGCCAATACAAACGGGGTGCCGCACGCCCTTTTTACGCCTCGTTGCATCCGTCAAACTCAGTAACTCCGCCCGCTCTTGCGGATATGAACATGCGGTGCCAGC
>JAJDDR010000054.1 GCA_029260255.1 Phycisphaerae bacterium | reverse complement strand
GCGAACACCGTACAAAAACTGTTGACCACCGTGTCCGACTCAGACCGCATGGCCAACTCGTCAATCTCACTCAGCGGCACGCCCAGCTTCAACGCAATCGACTCCAGAAACGTACCCGTACCCGCGGCGCACTTCGTGTTCATGCGGTAGTCCGCCATCTTGCCGCGCGGGTTGATCCAGATCACCTTTGCGTCCTGCCCGCCGATGTCGAGCACGGGCCGCACTTGCGGATACCACTGACGCGCCCCCCGCGCGTGGCACGTGATCTCCGTCACATGCCGATCGGCCATCGGGACGCTCGCCCGCCCGTATCCGGTCGACACACAGTATGCAACCGATTCCCGCTCCGCGTTCGCCTCGACCAGTGATCGTCCCAACGCCTCCTCCGCCGACTCCGCGAAATCGAAACCCGACGGCACAACGTGACTACCGAGCACATTGGCGTCGGCGTCCGCAACGATGCACTTCGTCGCCGACGACCCAACGTCGATACCCACGTACAGCGCCGCGCTCATCGCGCGCCCTCCTCGAGCTGCTCGATGAACGCCTCGATGTTCGTCATGGACTGCGCCGTCGAAAAGAATCGGCCGTCACTCAGGTCGCCGTCAACCACCAGCACCGGCATCCCCCGCGCCTCCCGCAGACGCTGCGCCATGCCGAATCGCGAGTTCGTGTTGTTCGGACAAGTCCGGGCGTTGTGGAAGATCGCCCCGTCGATGTCGAACCGATCAAACATTTCGCAAAGAAACGCCTGCTTGGTGTTCTCATCGCGGTTGATGAATATCTCGATACTCGTCTTGGCCATCCATTCCAGCGGATCGCCCCCGTCGTAGTCCTCGAACGCCCACGAGTTACAATAGGTGCTGGCCGCAATGACCGCGTTCAGATCGAAGAACTTGCCCGACAGTTCGCGAATCTTCGGCCAGACAGGCATCCCTTCCCAGTAAAGGCGCCACTGTTCCTTCGGAACGGCACCCACACTGTCGCGCACCCGCTCCTTCATCTCTTCGAGCAGGGTCTCGTAGTAGTCGATCGCCTCTTGCCTGCCGCGCATCACAATGACCGGCGCCATCTGAATGAGACCGTCGAAGAAAGTCAACGGCGCAGGCTTCGATTGAGCCGTATCAAGCACGTCCCGCCACAGCGCGCTCGCTCGGCTCGACAGGGCGACCACTTCCTTCAGACGATCCATATCGAGCTTGAGATTGAAACGCGACTCAATCTTCTCGACGATCTGCATCAACTGCCAACGCACGAACGCGACGTGCTCTGGCGTCACCTCCCCCAGATGCGCCGGCGGGCAGACGCCCACGACCATCGCGTCATGCCGTCTCCCGAAGAAGCTCCACCAATCCTGAACCTCGCGACACTGATTCGTGCTGTACGCCAGCAAATCCGGCTTGGGTGGACCCGCAATGCCGTACGCCTCGGTCAGTGGGCTGTAGTTGGCCAGTGCCGCGCCGATGTCACTCGTCATGTAGGAACACGACTCCGCACAATAACCAGCGCCCACTGCGCGAGGAATATGCTTGTGACTCACCTTGCGAGCACCCAGCATCGCCCCGTGATTCTCGGGAAAAAAGACGTCAAACCCCATCGCCGTCAGAATCTCGCACGGACCCACCGACGTACACCACGCCACGCGCCGCTCCGAGTCCCGCGCAGCCGCGTCGAGGTCCAGAAAGTAGTCCTTCAGCAGCGTCCGAAGTCGCGTCTGTGCCTTGATCTCAACTCTCTTCACCGGCGCGCTCACGACAACTCCATTCGAAGAGAATGAACCACAGAGGACACAGAGAGCACGGAGAGGATCATTGGTTTGAGTATCCGTTGACCAGTCTGCGTATTCCATCCTTGAGCACGTTGACGTTGAAGTTGAGCAGCAGCCCGAATCTGTGTCCTGAGAGTCTCAAGTACGACAGAAGCTGCGCTTCGTGTATGGGCATGATCCGTTCGACAGTCTTCAGCTCGACTACGAGCGCCCCTTCCACAACCATGTCCATTCGATATCCACATTCGACATTCACACTCCGGTAAACAACCGGCAGACTCTTCTGGCATTCCACCGACATTCCACGATCACTCAACTCGTAAGCAAGACAAGCCTCATACGCCGACTCGAGCAACCCAGGCCCCAACTCCCTATGCACCGCAATCGCCGCCCCAATCACCTCTCCCGTAATCCCATCCTCCCCCACTCCCATCTCCGTGTCCTCTGTGTCCTCTGTGGTTCAAAACTCTTCCGACTACGGCAAGACGATCGACCGCAACGAAAGCCCCTCCTTCATAACCTCAAACGCCTTCGGCAACTCATCGAGACTGAACCGATGCGTCACCAGCCGCCCGACATCGATACGCCCCTGCTCCACCATCCGCATCAGCGGGATGTAATCCAAAGGCCGGCACCCCAGCGAGCCAACGACCTCCAACTCCTTGAACATAATCTTGCCCGCAATGACGGAAATCGCCTCGTGCGTGTAACCGACGACACACAGACGCCCGCCGACCCGCACACACTCGAAGGCCTCCTCGATCGTCCGCGGGTTTCCGATCACCTCCATCGCGATGTCCGCACCCCCGCCGGTCAGTTTCTTGACCTCCTTGCTGACGCGATCCACCTGCGACGCGTTGATCGTCAGAGCGGCGCCGAACTCCTTGGCCCATTCGAGCTTGCGCTCGTTGATGTCCACCGCGATCACGTACCCGCCCGCGAGCGTCGCCAACTGCACCGCGTTGATCCCCACCCCACCGCACCCGAAGACGACGACAGTGTCACCCGGTTGCACTTTCGCGCGGTTCTTCACCGCGTGATACGGCGTCGAAAGCGCGTCGGCCACAATCGAAACGTCTTCCAGGCACACCGAATCCGGCACGGCAATCACGTCCTTCGAGGGGACCGCCACGTACTCCGCATAGGCCCCGTCGAAGTGATTCCCCAGCATCTGCATCGCGCTACAGATGTTCTCCCGCCCCATCCGGCAGAACGAACACCGCCCGCAAGTCAGCACAGCCGGGATCAGAATGCGATCGCCCGTTTTCACGTTGCTCACCGCGGCGCCGGCTTCCGCCACCGTTCCCGACGCCTCATGACCGAGCACGATCGGCGGCTTCTTGAACGTCGGCACGCCGTGCTCGATGTAGTGCAGGTCCGTATGGCACACGCCGCACCCCGCGACCTTCACCAGAATCTGATCATCCCCGATCGCCGGAACCGGAATATCCTCGATCTTCAGTCCGCCTTCACTGCCGTGAAACACTGCCGCTTTCATGGTGCATTCCTAAAGTAGGGCGGGTTCCACCCGCCGATTCCTCACTCGATACCGCCCCTACTACTTGTGCTTCCACGTCGGCGTCCGCTTCTCCAAAAACGCCGCGATCCCCTCGTGCGCATCCTCCAGATGCATCAACTCATCCAAGTACATCTTCTCCGCCGCGGCGAGTTGCGACAGAATCTGCTCCTTCGCGCCGAGCATCGTCGCCCGCTTCGCCAGCCGGACCACCGGACGCGACAACTTCCGAACGCCCGCGAGGTATTCGCCCACGGACTCCTCAAACGAATCCCGCTCGTACACGTGGCTGACCAACCCGATACGATGCGCCTCACGCGCGTCGATCGTCGCGCCGAACGCGACCAACTCCACCGCCTTCCGCGTTCCGATCTGCAACGGAAACATGCAAGCCGCCACCGGAGGAAACACGCCGACCTGAACCTCAGGCTGACCGAACTTCGCCCGGTCCGATGCCAACACCACGTCGCAGAAACACGCCAACTCACACCCGCCGCCGATCGCCGCGCCGTGAACCGCCGCAATCGTCACCGCGTCCGTGCCCGCCAGCTTGCGGAAGATCCCGTGGAACAGGTGGATCATGTCCGCAACCTTGTCGGCGTTGTGGTCACCCACGTCGACGCCGGCACAGAAAACCTTACCGGCCGCGCGAATCACCACCGCCGCCAGATTCTCCGATGACAGTGCCGACTCCAACAGACTGTTGAACTCCGCCATCATCGGATTGTGCAGGACGTTCAACGGCGGCCGATTCAATGTGATCGTGCAAATGCCGTCGCTGGTTTCCGTCTGAATGCACTCTCCACCAGTCATTGCGCATCTCCCAATCCCGACGAAAGCAAGAAGAGGCTGACGTCATGCTGAGCGGAGCGAAGCATCTTGCCCCGCCTGCAGCAAGATTCCTCGCCATGCTCGGGATGACGACGTTCAGTAGCTATTGCTCTAGGTCTCACCGACTATCTCCCGCGTGCCCACAAACCGTCAATCGTCAATCAGCTCTCTCGCTTGATAATCAACGCCATGCTCACTCCGCCGCCGCCGCAGATCGAAGCGATTCCGTATTCCCCACCGACGCGCTTCAGTGCGTGATACAGGGTCACCACGATGCGCGCCCCGCTGATCCCCGTCGGATGCCCCAGGGCAATAGCCCCGCCATGGACGTTGACTTTCGACCGATCCCATTTCAGCACGCGCTCGTTCGCCAGAACCTGCACGGCAAACGCCTCATTCACCTCGATCAAGTCCATCTGATCCAGTGTCATCCCGGCGCGCTTCAGCGCCGCGGGAATCGCCACACCCGGACCCTCACCCATGGCCGCCGGCTCCACCGCAACATTCGAGTAGGCCACCAGTGAAAACAACGGGGCCGCTCCCAGAGACTTCGCCTGCGCGCGCGAAGTCATAACCAGCGCCGTCGCCCCATCGGACATGCCGCACGCATTGGCCGCCGTTACCGTCCCGTCCTTCTTGAACACCGGCCTCAGCTTCGCCATCTTCTCGATAGACGAGTCACGGCGAATGGTCTCGTCCTTGTCCAACGTGACAGCCGGCTCTTTCCGTTTGGCCGGCACTTCCACGGGCACAATCTCCACATCGAACCACCCGTTCGACTGGGCGGTGGCGGCCTTCTGATGGCTCTCCACCGCGAATTGGTCCTGCTCCCCGCGCGATATCTTGTACTTATCGACCAAGTTCTCCGCAGTCGCACCCATGCCCACGCCGCACAACGGGTCAATGCTGTCCGACCAGCCGTCGAGCAGCGTACGGTCGCCCATCTTGAACCCCTCCCAGCGACAGTCCTTGAGCAGATACGGAATGGTGCTCATGCTGTCCATCCCGCCCACCAGCACCGTACCGCTATCGCCCAGCCGAATCGCCTGTGACGCAAGAGCGATGCAACGCATCCCGGACGGACACGCCATGTTGATCGTCTGCACCGGGACACTGATCGGCACGCCGCCTCGCACGGAAGCCGTCCGCGCCGGATTCGGGCCATTGCCCGCCTGACGGCAGTTTCCGAAGATCACGTCGTCCAGACCATCGCCGGCCACACCCGCACGCTCCAGCACACCGCGGATAGCCGTCGCACCCAGATCGTATGCCGCAACGTCCTTGATAGTTCCGCCGAAGCGCCCCATCGGCGTCCGCACTGCCCCGATTGCCACTATGTCTGCCAGTTCCACAGTTTGCTCCTCGATTCACAATCTAGATGTACTGTCCGCCGTCCACCTGAATCACCTGACCCGTAATATGTCTCGCGGCCTCACTGCACAGAAACGCCGTCACACTGGCCACTTCCTCGGGCTGCCCCAGCCGCCCCAGCACGATCTCCGCCAGCGCCGCCTCGAGCACTTTCTCCGGAGCGTCTTTCATCATATCCGTCTCGATCAGACCGGGTGCCACCGCGTTCACATTCACGCTTGATCGTCCCAGTTCGCGAGCCAGACTCTTTGTAAGCCCGATGATGCCTGCCTTCGAAGCGCAGTAGTTCGTCTGGCCGAACTTGCCACGCAGACCATTGATCGAGGTCACATTGATGATCTTGCCCGATTTTTGCTCCCGCAAGCCGCCGACTGCAGCGCGGCAGTAGTTGAAGTACCCTTTCAAGTTAATGTCGATGACCTGATCCCACTGCTCCGGGGACATCTTCCAGATCACACTGTCGCGATTGATGCCCGCATTGTTCACCAGAATGTCGAGTCCGCCGAGCGTCTCCCGCACCTGTGCCACCATCTGCTCCGCGTCGGCGAAGCTGGCGACATCCGCCTGCACGGCCAAGCCCCGACGACCCATGGACTCGATATCCGCCACAACTTGTCTTGCCTCCGCATCGTGCTTGCGATAATTGATCGCAACGTCCGCCCCTTGACGGGCCAACTCCCGCGCGATCGCCGCCCCGATCCCCAGACTTCCGCCCGTTACAATCGCCTTCTTGCCTTCAAGACTCAACATCGTGACACTCGATCCCTCTTTTTTAAGTCAACCGGTCAACGCCGCACCACATTTGCCGCAATACTCGAAATGCGCCGGAATCCCCTTGGCCTCACACTTGGGGCACTGTTTGGCGTACGGGCCCCAGAGGAACTCGCTCGATCCTTCCGGGTCAGCCGCACGCTGTCGCACGCCAACGTAGTCCGCGGGGCGCTTCTCCACGAACGCCGTCATGCCCTCGTAGGGTTCGAGGCTCGTGTAATGCAACGCGAGCCAGTCCCGAGCGTGCCCCACCGTCCCGTGCCACGCCAGATCCTTCCAGAAGTTCACCTGCGTCTTCGTGTAACGCGTGCACTCGAAGAACTTGTTGACGATCTGATCGCAGAGATCCGCGATCGCCGCATCCAGCAGCGAAAAGTCGATCGAATACCCGTCCTTGCCGGAAATCGCCTTCTTGATTTCGTCCGGTGTCGCCCGACTCGCGAACGGCTGATCCCACGGGTCGATGTTCCAATCCGCCAGGCACGTCCGACCGTTCGTAAACGTCGTGACGAACGCCCCGTCCGGACCCTTCACCGTCGGAACCACCATGTTCACCAGACCCATCGACAGCGAGTTGAACGCCGCATACCGCTGATTCAGAAAGAGCACGCCCCGCGCCTTGCGGTCGCCGATGTGCAGCGGAAGCCACTGCGTCGAGCCGCCGCACGCCACCGAGCCCACGCCCGTCCCGACCTGCGCGATGAACGCATGCTCGCTCATCACACCGAGATCGCACGCCAACTGACTCTCATTACCCCCGCCGACAGCCATCCCGTTCAGCCGCGCGATC
>JAJDDR010000530.1 GCA_029260255.1 Phycisphaerae bacterium | reverse complement strand
AGTGGATGCCGTGGAACTACCGAGAAATACTCGAGCTCCCCGCCACGACTACGGATGCCGCCCGCGCCTAATCGCCGCTGATCCCAAGCCGAATCGCCCGCCCTCGAAAAAAACGGCTGTGCACGCTCCCCGGAAGGACACCGTCGAATCAACAAGTGCAGCTTCAACGTCTTCCTATCGGCGTCACCGAACCAATTGTGGCATCCTCGGTAACGGGGCGGACCAGTTGGCCGGGCGACCATACAAAGCGCCGGTCGCATGGGTCTCGCGGGATTCTAAATTGCCTCGCATCGCCGAAGGCGAGGAATGGTGCGTGATACGACAGCAGAACAAGCTCGGCGATCGGTGCCGTGAACGTGTGCACGAGCCCCCGCGTAAACACAACAACGTCGCCAGCTTGCACGACGACTGACCGCAACTCGCCGCAGTTCTCGCCGGCCGGCATGTAATGAAACAACCCGGACCCCTCGGCGACGGCGATGAATCGGTCGGAGAACTCATGCACGTGGAGCGGCAGGTCCACAGTCCCCTCCGAGAAACGAAGATAAACGAGGGCGTCGCCCTCATCGTCGTCGTTCCGCCATGCTCCACCCGAAATCCCGGCATTGCCTTCGAAACCGGGCTCGACCCGAGTCGGGTGGGCTCGGAGCAGTTGGTCTGCCAGAACGGAAATCGACTGCGCCATCGACCCGACGGCGATTCGTCCCTTCTTGAACACCGGCGCCGCACCGATTCCGTCAGTGCAAAACCGGCCCAGCGTCTCGCGAGCCACCGACATGATTGCCTGCAAAGGGCTCGCGGGATCGCTGGCCGTTACGTCACACCGACCGTCTTGATTCCCTGCAATACCATCCTCAAACACAGCCCGTATCGGGTCCATCGGGCACCGCCTTTCCGCCTCTCGGCAAGACCCCTCGCACAAGAGCGAGGAACAACCACCGCGCACCGCCCCGGTCCGCCGGGGCATCCAAGGTTCGGTACTTGTTTGGTACGCCGAAAAACCGCAAAGTCAAGGTACGAAACCCCAAAAATGCCCCCAGACGCAGGAATCCCAGGTTCGACCACCCGCATGACCAGAAAGGACAGGATCCACGTGCTGTTGGAGGAATACCGAGCCTTGAACGGACTTCTGACGTTCCGCCTGGGGGCGATGGACCGTCGTTTGCCCGTCGCCGGGGGCACGCTTGGCGCCATTCTCGGCGCGACGACGGCCATGCCCCCGGACACGAAGCTGGCGTTTCTGCTTGGCCTACCCGTGGCGCTCCTCTGGCTACCGCTTTCCACAGTCCAGCATGCCCGATCGAAGGAAGACCACCTTCGAAGAATTGACGAGATTGAGCGGCTGGTAAACCGGCTCGCGGGCGAGGAATTGCTGGTTTTTCAATCCCGCCACCCGAACAAGCGACTGACACCGGCTGGCCGATCCGGCTTGGCCACAGTTCTGTCACTTCTTTCGACCTGCTGGACGATGTTGGCGGCCTGTTGCGTCCTGGTCTCGACCCCGCCCGAACAGCTCGGGCATCCGGGGACCATCGCCTACTGCGTCTACGCTGCCGGTTTTGCCGGAATGATGCTCTACGCGGTCATCCGGCTTCGGCGCTACCGCTACCGGCGCCCACCGGCGGACCGCCGCCCACTTTTTGAGGCTTATTTCCAAGACGGGACTTGACCGACGGCCATTTGTGTGTTAGCATGTATGCGTACAACACTAAAGGAGACCCCGGTGGCCCGTGCGAACCGACCCAACCAAGAACAACCTATTGGCGACGTGCTCCGGGCTCGCCGCATCGAAGAGCTGCACAAGGGCCTCCGTGAGATGGCCAAGATTCTTGAGATTGCGCCGGCGCACCTGACTGACCTGGAAAAAGGTCGTCGGACTCCGTCCGAAGGCCTCCTCCTGCGTATCGCCAAGGCGTACGGTGTTAGCGAAGCCGAACTGCGCTCCGGCTGGAGCCGAGCCGAAGGCATCGTGAGCGAAGTCGCGAACCAAGATTCTCTAACCGCGGAAAAGGTTCCAGAGTTTCTGCGCACGGCGCGCAAGCTTTCTCAGAGTCAGTTGGACAAGCTGATCGCCGAAGCGCGCAAAATGAGCTCCGGCAAGAAACGCAAGAAGGAGTAATCACCGAATGGCTGCGCCATCAAGCAAGCTGCTCGAACCCTGTTGGGGGCGTCGCCAGACAGAGCAACGCGCTTGGACCACGATCACGCGATGCCAGACCATACTGAAACTCGAAGATATCACGCTTCCTGTTCCCGTGGAAGAATGGATCGAGGGGCCACTTGGCATCCGGCTGGGCTACGAGGATCTTTCTCATCTCGGCGATGAGGTTCTGGGCGCCGCGTTCTGTGAGGAGCGCGAGATCATCATTGATGAACAGGTGCTTGCCCACGAGGGGCGTTGCCGATTTACCTGTGCCCACGAACTTGGCCACGTAATCATGCACGGCCGCGTACGCAAGCAGTTCCATGACACGAAGGCAGACGTTACCTTTTCGCCCGACAGATACGAACGCCAGGCCGACCGCTTTGCGGCCGCGCTTCTGATGCCGCTGCCGCACCTGGAGCGAGCGATCGTTCGCTCGTTTGATGAGTGCCAACTCAAGCGGACGACGTGCATGCATGAGTTGATGCAGGTGACGGCCGAGTCCGAATGGCTCTGGCGTTACCGCGTGCTCCCGGCGATCACGCGCGAATTCACGGTGTCGCTTTCGGCGGCGGTGTTCCGCTGTGCCGAGGTTCAGCCGCGAATTCGACACACGAAGCAGTTATTACCTCGCCGGCTGGTGAAACGGTTGCTCCAGCCCGCCGAGGCCCAGGATACGGTCAGCGCCGTCCAAGTTGTGGATGGGCGTCCTCAGTACCGTGACCTGTTCACCGACACGACGGAGGGTCGCTGATTTTTTTTGACTGGATTGTACGCATGTTAGCGAACGTTATAAGGAGCCAATCATGAGCAACGCAGAGAAACCGATTAAGGAGTTCCGCGCCGGCACCGTCGTCGCATCAATCTGGGTGAGCAAGACGGCCGTCAACGGGCGAAGCAGCGCCCAGCACTCAATTCGTGTTCAAAAGCGTTATCGCGATGACCGTTCCGGACAGTGGAAGACAACCACGTACTTCCGCCCGGACGAACTGCCCAAGCTATCGCTGGTGGTGTCGCGTGCGTACGAGTTCTTGACGCTTCGCGAGGCTGCTGACAGCAACCAGGCACAGCAGCAGGGCTGATTGAGGGGGTGCCACTACGACCTTACTGGCACGCAGCTCTTCCACGCAGCTACGCGCGCTGACCTGCCTGGTGATGCGGAGATATTTGTCATCACCGCTGCGATGCTTCTTTACCATGGTACGTCTTACGGCAGCCTGTCGCAGCGCCCCTTGGTATTCGACGAGGCTGATCTCGCCGGCGTGGCTGAGTGCATTGAGTACCGTCTGCCTGCGTTCGTTCGTGACATCGGCCAAGGGGCCCACCTACGCGAACGGTTGCGCGACTTCGTCGGAATCACCATCGGTTGCAACGTGCCCGTCGCCCGTCGCGCTTCGTCGCATCCCACATGAGCCCCGAAACCAACGGCGGCCGGTGGCTGCCCCGAAGTTTCAACGTCGGATCGCTTGCAAGAAGGAAACGTCGGACAGACGAGCGGCCGTCACGGCCATCGCAGCTCTCGACGTCCGGAGAATGAGAAATGACTGACGATACCGGCAACGATAAGGCTGATGACCAACAGGCCGGCGTTCACTGTGAACGCGAACCGGAAGACGAAGTCTGGAACGCCGTGCACCGCTTGTCGAACCTGCCGGACCCGTGCACATCGGCTCAACTCGCCAAAGTCCTCGACAAGTCGCCGAAGACGATCGTGGACTGGTGTCAGGAACGAGAGTTCACGCGCATCCCGTGCTTTAGGCTCGGCAACCGGTGGTATCACCGCGTGCCTGAGCTGGTTCGATGGCTCAACGGAATCCAGAGCGGGCAGATCGAGTTCCGCCGCCGGCCGCGTCGCGCGGCCGCCAATCGGCGCGGGAGCGGAGCAGCGACAGGGAGCGAAGGTTAGCCCGGACGCTACGAACCGATGGACGAATCGACGAAAAAGACGCCAGACGCGAACTCGCCCCTCGGCGGTCGGATAGCTCTGTCAGCCGACGAGGTAGCGGAGGCGCTCGGCATCAGCCGGGCGCACGTCTGGAAGCTCGCCAGTACCGGCCGATTGCCGAAGCCAGTCCGCCTCGGCCGCGCCGTCCGCTGGTCACGAAAAGATCTTGAGGAGTGGCTTGCGGCCGGGGCCCCTTCCCGCGATCGTTGGGAGGCGGAGAACGGGCGCCGCAAAGCCTGAGCCGAAGAAAGGGGATGAGGATATGGGTGTCACCCGCGTAAACTATCGTGACCGCAGCGGGCAGTTGCGAACCGCATCCAAGTGGTACGTTCAGTTCCGTGATCAGAACGGTCGCCGGCGTCGACTACCGGCCTTCTCGAACAAGGCCGCGTCGATGGAGCTTGCCCGGAAGATCGAGCAGCTAGTCGACTACTTCAGAGCGTCCGGCGGCGCCATCGACCCGACGCTTCAATCGTGGATTGCAGAGTTGCCACGAGATACGGCCGACTCCCTCGTCCGAATCGGAGTGATCGACGCTCGCCGTGCTGCAACAGGAAAGAACCTGCATGAGCATCTCGCCGAGTTCCGTGACGCTCTTCGGGCGAAGGGTGTCACGCAGAAGCACATCACGCTTCTGAGCACGCGAATTACACGGCTCCTGGACGAGTGCGGATTTCGGAGCTGGTCTGACCTACATTCATCAGCTGTCATGGCCAAGCTCAACGACATGGCTGCCGAGAGCGTCGATGAAGACGGCCGCGAAACACCCGGCATAAGTGCCCAGACATTCAATTTCTATCTCCAAGCTATCAAGCAATTCTGCCGTTGGGCGGTGAAAGATCGTCGAATTGCGGAATCTCCCGTGGCGCATTTGCAGGGGCTCAATGTTCGAACGGACCGCCGGCACGATCGTCGCGCGCTTACGATGGACGAGCTGCGCGAGCTTCTCAAGCACGTGGCAACCGCAACAACCCGGTTCGGGATTTCCGGATCCGATCGCGCGATCCTTTACCGCGTCGCGGTTGAGACAGGATTGCGGGTGGGCGAATTGAGAAGTCTCACGCGAGCCTCGATGCGTCTTAGGGGCGAAGCTCCTTCGATCACGGTCTCCGCCTCCTACAGCAAACGCCGGCGTCAGGACACATTGCCGCTACGTCCCGATACAGCCGCCTTCCTTCGCAAGCACTTACGCGGCAAGCCTGACGGGGAGCTCGTCTTTCAGCTTCCTGACAAGCCTGCCAAGATGTTCCGAGCGGATCTTGAAGCCGCACGAAGTGCGTGGATCGAAGCAGGCAAGACAGAGGCGGAGAAGAAGAGTCGAGCCAAGTCGGCGTTCCTCCGCTACGCGGACAAGTCCGGTCGAGTGGCGGACTTCCACGCGTTGAGGCATACGTTCATTTCAAACCTCGCCCGCGGCGGCGTACACCCGAAGCTCGCTCAAGATCTGGCTCGCCACAGCGACGTAAACCTCACCCTCAGCCGATACTCGCATACCGAGTTGGAGGAACAGGCGAACGCCCTCGCCTCCCTGCCCTCGCTTGACGCGGCGTCTTGCTCAGACGAGGGCAGCGGTATTGGGGCGTCTTGCGCAGGCGAGCCGGACGAGCCTGTCTTGCATCAGTGCTTGCGCACTTTCGAGCAACTTCAGTCGACGTCGGTGGATTCCAGTGGACTCAACACCGGCCAATTCGACCGCGCGCAACTCCTTGCAGTACTTGAGGATGTGCTTGATTTAGCGGGACTTACGCAACAGCCACCGAGCGGACTCGAACCGCTGACCTGCGGTTTACAAAACCGCTGCTCTGCCAACTGAGCTACGGTGGCGAATGAACGCTAAGTTACGATAAAATAAGCACTTCCGTCACTTCCTGCAATCCCTCGGTAACAGCGGTTTCGGCAAAAGGGAAAATACGAGGGAAAATACTTTTCCCAGTCGATCCCCAAGCCGATAGCCCACGGGCAGTGTTTCCCTGCCGAGGATGAACAAATGGGACGGCCACAAATACGCCTCCAAACCGAGAGCAAAACCAATCGCAGGTTCGTCGCAATCCGCAACGAGCGGAACGGCAAGACATCATACCCCAAGGTCTATCTTCGCACAAAAAACGAGGAGGTCGCCCGCCGTCGGCTGATCGCCCTCGATGGTGTGGATGATGTCGAAGAGGCCCGCCGCAGGATCGACCGCTTGGCCAGTGCGGTCTCTCCAGAGCAGGAGAAGAGTAGGCTGGCCGACTTCCTTCATCGTGGGTCACATGTGCCGTACATCCCAGTGATGACAATCGAGGAGGCCCGCGAGGAACTCTACGACGTGTTCGGCGGTTTCGTTGATGAGGAACCACCCACCGAGGAGCAGCTTGATCGCTGGCGGCGAGCGTCGAACCCAGAAGGTTGGCAACCCATTCTGATAGAGTTGGGTGCCGATTCCATGTTCTTGCTCGACCCGCATGTGTACGAAGGGCTGCATCCAAGGGGGCGCAAGGTCGATCCCGAATGGTGGAAGAGAAACCCCGACAAGCACGACGAGGTGCTAGCGGCACAGTGGAACATGCCATTGGAGAAGTGGCTGGAGGGAAGAGAAGAAGCCCAAGGCCCGAAGTTGCTTGAATGCATTTCGCACTTCGAGACCGAGAAAAAGAACAAAGGGACGACCGCACAGCATCGCCGAACATTCGCCAACAAATTCAAGCGGTTCGCAGAGTTTCTAGGTAACAAGCCCATCAGCGACCTGACAAAAAAAGACTTCATCTCGTGGGAAGATCATGTCAACGAAGCGCGAGGAAAACGCAGTAACAAGTGGATCAACGATCAACTCGCGCCTGTCACGGCGATCATCAAGATCGCCTATCGGCGCATGCCCGATGGTGTGTTCCCCGCAGGTTGGCGGGAGTGGATCGAGTTTAGGAAGGCCACCTACAAGCCCAAACTGCACAACAAGATGCCGATGCCCGTCAAGGTGTTCAAGGCGTGTATCGAAGAAGCGAGAAATTGGGCGTCCCTAGATATCAAAGCGTGCGCCGAAACTATGCCACTCAAGGGCGCTAATGCTGCAATGGCACGGGCGAATAGTTTTCGGCAGGCTACGCGGAAGAAGCGTGCAGGTGACATGATCGAAGCCGTGTTGAGGCTATGCTGCAATGTCGGCGCAGACCCGATTGACATTGGACGGCTCACTTGGAAGCACCTTCGCCTGCGCGGTTCGTTGCCGCTCTTCATGCTGCCGAGAACGAAATCATTAGGAAAGCATGGGATCGCTATGCCAAGAAACACA
>JAJDDR010000529.1 GCA_029260255.1 Phycisphaerae bacterium | reverse complement strand
GGCTCGACGATGAGCATGATGTCTTGGCGGCTGGTGTAGTGGGCGCCGATTTGCGATCGGGTGTTGGGGTCGAGCGATCGTTCAAAGAGTGTACCGAAGACGGCCGGCTCGACGCTGGACCAATCTTGTTTGGCGGCGGTGACGAGGATGTCGATTTCGCCCCTAGTCAAGGGAATGGCTGGGGAGTCATCAAAGAGTCCGCCGTTGAACCGCGCGATCGTCTCGCCCCAGAAGAAGCCGCCGTCGCGCATGGCGGCGAAGAGTTCGTCGAGCCAGGGTGCGACATTCTCCGGAGCTTCGCGTGCGCGTTCGAGTAGGGTCTGGAAGCGTTCTTTGGGCAGGAGTTCGACGTCTTCGGCGAACAGGCAGAACATACACTTCATGAGGAAGTGGGCGGTGTCGTGTGGGTCGTGGTCGCGGTCGCGGAGGCGTTGGGCGAGCAGGCCGAACTGTTGGGCGATGTCGCGGGTGACCGCTTCGGCGGAAACCTCGGGCCTGAATGAGTCGGGGTCGGTGAAGATGCGTCGAAAGAGGTCGAGAGCGCTGGGCTCTGCGAGGTCCGCCAGATCGATCACTTGGACTTCTTTGCGCGTTCCGGTGAAGTTGGTGTGGATCTCGGTACGTGAGATGTCGGAGACGATCAGAAGCGGCGGGTTTTCGAGGGCTTCACGGTATTGGCAGAGTTGGCGGTAGGCGTCCGTGAGGTTTTTGTGTTTGTCTTTTCGTTTGTACTCCCAGGCGAACTTCCCCTTCCACCAGACATCGGCGAATCCGCTATTGCCTCGGGACGTACGCGAGGCGGCGTCGGTGACGGAGACGCCTTTCTCGAAGGTGTACTCGGCGCCGGTGGCATCGATTTCTGCCGGCGTCGGCTGGTTGAGCAGGCGGCAGAGATCGATGAAGTGCTCCTGGCTGGCGGCGCGCTCGGAAAGCTCGGAGCGTGCCCACTTGGCGACGAATTCTGCGGGAGTTGGTTGGGGCGGCATCGGGGGATTCTGGGGGAATGTTGTGGGCGTGTCCAGTGCGGCGTAGGAGCATGCGGAATCGGGATCGGGCGCGGCGAGCGATGTGCAGTCGCTGTTCCACGGGACGCGACCCGCTGGCGCCGGGGGGGGCAGACGCACGTAGACACTTCATCGCGACGTGGCTGGCATGGTGTGCCGCGTGTTCTTCGCGGGCAAGGGCCGGGGTTCGCCCAGCCGGTACTCAGGCGCCGTGGTGGCGGCTGCCGCGCGACTTGTTCTTGGTTCGAGGTGGCTCCGCCCTCGGTTGGTGTTTCCGGCAATGACTTGGAGGGCTTGCGGGTCAAGATGTGGAACGTCACCGCGATTGTCCGCTGTTCGGCAACGCGGACCAGCTTACCGAGTAGATCGTCGGCCGCGGCTTCAACGGTCGGAACATCGACGGTCGGGAGCGGTTCGCCGTCCGTCTGGGCAACGTCGAATACGTGTGTCACCTTGAAGAACATGCCCGAAGCGGTCTCGGTCTCGCCCTTGTCCTTGACGGTCTCGCGTTTGAACGGGCAGGGTGCGAAGATCATGATGCCGCGCTCGCCCTTGCAGACGTGACGCTTCAGTTTCTTCCACGCTTGGAAGCCCGCGACACGCGACGCGTCCGGGCGTTGCGATGCAATCAATAGCGTATTGCACCATGAATAGCGGTGGAACCTGGCTTGCACGTCGAGGTAACGCGTGAACGCCTCAGACGCGCGGACTTCGTCGACGGCTTGGGCGAGCGTGTCAACGTGGTCGTCGATGCGCTGGCGTAGTTCCTTCGCTCGGTCTGTTCTCGCCGTCGCATGCCGATTTTTCGCCTGCGTGTTTCCGGTACGGGGGGAATGTGATACGGTTTGCATTGTCAATCACTCCTCTGTAGTGGTTGGCCACGCCGGCGGATGTTAGCGCATCGCGCCGGCACTTATTCACTTGGTACACGTACATTGTGACACACGGTTGGCACTCTGTCAAACGAAATCGCAGTTCTTTGTTCACTTTGTGCAACAACCGAACGGTTGTAGCAAAGACTGACGCACACGAAGTGCCAGTCGGTGACACTGCACCACATTGCGACGCAGTGTGACTCGCGTTTGCCCCGTGTTTTCTAGGTGTTTGGTCCCCGTTTGACGATAGTTACCGCGCGTCCTTCGTGTCGCGCATGGCGAGAAACGCGCGTCGCGCGACAACGTAGTGTCGGGTCGTGGAGCGCGCGTCGCGCGTCGCGCACGCGGCGTGTGTGTGCGTGCTTTGCGCTTGTGCGCGGTGTCGCGAAGCCGGCGATTCGCGAACGAAAACCGGGCATAATGCCCGCGCGGGCGGAGGGCCTTCCACCCTGCGGCGCGCCGTCAAACAAGGTAAGACCACCCCACAACTTTCGTTATGTTTTTGGGTTTTCGCTCCACGCCACATGAAGCAACGAGCGGGATGACGCGGATCCTGCTCCGACGCGGCCGCGGGTCACGTGCTTGGCGTTTCTCCCGCTCGGCGCCGGTGCGGCTCTCACCCAACGCAAGCTCGCCGCTGCACAGCTGCCGGCCAATGAGGCAATGCACCGAGCTGTCGCGGGGCGGGTGGGCCGTCGCTCACCCGGGGCGAGCATAGCGAATGGGCGGCGGGCGATACTATGAAATGCTGTCCGCGCCTGCGAACGGGTTTCGATAGGCTGGAGCCCTGCAATCTCCGCCGACGGCACTGCGCCGAAATGTGGCGGACAGACCACCGTCCGAAGTGGAGGGTCTCCGCATAGGCAATTCTGGCGTTGTCGACTCGGCGCTTCACTGGCCAGGACGGGGGATGCAGAAACCCGTCCCCATGCCGGTGGCCTCATGCGTGAATGCGGGAACAGCTAGCGAAGGTGCGCCTCGGTGTCGGGCGAATACCTTGCATAACATCCTTTATGTCAGATAATAGGGCGGGGAGTCAAGGCCTTCCGACGGGTGTCAGCGGCGGTACGGAAACTCCTCGCAAACGGCCTACTGGAGGCGTGTCGACGGAAGACGTTTCGCTTCGCAACAAGAGCGGGGACGATTCGAGAATGCCGCCGGATCAGAAGCTACCCTTTGGAGTCGCGTGAACGTGCCGACGGGTGATTCGGAGGCCGCCACCCATGTCGCAACCCTCATGACAGCAGTTGCTGGATCATGGCAACAAGGTCGGAAATCCGCACGGGCGTGGTTAGGACCGCGTGGCGCCGCGCGGAGAGCCACGGATCGACCGTGTCTAACTGCCCCTTTGCGACAATAAGCACGACCGGGGTGTTTGCGGCGTCTTGACGTTCTTCGGCTGCATCGTATTCCGCGGTCAACCGTGAAAACTCGTTCGCGTTGCGAAGATAGATGACACCTAGATTGGGCGGCGTATCGTCTGAAGCCGAGACTGTCCGCTCGCAAAACATGCGATAGGCATCTAATTCGGGTTCGGAACTGACGCATAGCGGGCGGAACTCCACATCGAGCCGCGATTTGACTTGGGAT
>JAJDDR010000528.1 GCA_029260255.1 Phycisphaerae bacterium | reverse complement strand
CAGCGGTCACTCAAACCCAGCCACCTGAGGTCGCTGACCAACTGATCGCATCATCGCACCGCGAACAACCCGACGTCGCCGCATCGCCGCATGCGCGCACGTGCCTAACGGGACGCTCATGGTGTTTCCGCGTAACTCGCGTCGGGACGGAATTCCCAGAATCGGCGCAGCGCCCAACTCGTCCCGTCCTGCACCGACAACGGCGGGTTGCGATGGGCCGTCCGCAGCGGGTTTTTCCGAGCGGCAGCTAAACCCCTTGCTGCAAAGAGGGTGCGTCGCGTCGAGGGACGGCGAGTGCTCTCGATAGGTGCCCGCTCGCACCGAGTCGTGAGTCCCGGCGGCGCGAGCCGGTTTTTCCTGCCGCCCTGGCTCGTGAATGGCGAGGTGTGTCGGGGGTGCCGTTCAGTCACGCGCCCGCCGAATTGCCTGCCGGATGTTGCGGAGACTCTCGCGAAGGGGAATTGAACGACGCCCGCGAATGGTGTATAACGTAAACCAATTGGGAGCGAGCATGTTGCTCGATGCGAGCCGCGCGATGGCGACGTGTACGGGGTGTCGTCGGGTGACGCAGGGGTGTTCACGGCGGCGAGCGAACGGCTCCCATCATTTCGAGGACATAGAGATGAACGCGGTTGGATTTGTGTGCAGACGAAATGTGCTCGTGGGCTTGATGGGCGCTTGCGCCGCATCGGCGCAGGCGCAGTGGGTGGAGCAGACGTTCCTGCTGTTGCCGGGGTGGAACAGCGTCTACCTCGAGGTCGATCCGGTCGACTCCGCGGCGGACGCTGTGTTTGAAACGCAGCCCGTCGGCGGTATTGAGCGCGTGTGGGCGTGGCTGCCCTCCAACGGGGGAGGCGAGTGCAGTGACCCTCTGGATCCGGGTTGTGGCGCGCAAACGGACACCGCGTGGGTGGTATGGCTGCCCCCGGAGAATCCCAGCAGCGTCGTGAACTCGCTGTCGACGGTGCGCGGCGGGCGGGTCTACCTTATCAAGTCGCGCGCGGTGGCTTCGCTGAAGGTGGTCGGTAAGCCGAGTGTCTCGTCGGTGCCGTGGCGGACGGGGATCAATCTCGCCGGTTTCCACGTGGACCCGGAGAACGTCCCGACCTTTGGAACGTATCTCGCACCTTCCGCGATGCACGACGGCGCCGAAGTCTACGCCATGAACCCAGCGGGCACGTTGGCCAGGATTGCGAACCTGGAATCCCCGATTGCTCCAAAAAGAGGCTACTGGGTGTCCTCGGCCGGAGCTACCGACTACGACGGTCCGCTGTCGATCGCGGGGAGTGCGCGGTTTGGTTTTCTGTACGGCAGGCATCAAGTGGAGCACCGTCTCGACGTGGAGAACCTGTCCTCGGAGGCACGGACGGTGACCATGACCGTTGGTTCGTCCGCGGAGCCGCCCGGGCTCAATCTGCCGAGCGACGCCGGCGTGATTCCGATGAGGCTGCGCAACTACGTTGCTCAGGACGTTCTCTACGAGTTGGTGGATTTCGATCCAGGGAATCCGACCAACTTCGATCTTGCGGCTGCGAATCCCGGCGCGCCGCAGGAGGCGCGTCATATGTTGAGGGTCTCCGTCTTGCGGCAGGGACAGCCGGAAGCCGTCGTGAATTCGGACGGGAGTGGTTCTCAGTATCAGGGCATTCTGACGGTCAACGATGGGGTCGGGTTCCGACGATGGCTGCCGGTCTCGGGGGAAGTGCCCAATCAGGCCGGTCTATACGTGGGCACTGTTTCCGTCGACGCGGTGGCCTGGGTGCAGGCGGACGCCAGGATCGTGCTGCGCGCCGACGAAGAAGGCGGTTACGAAGACCCGGAATGGGACTGCAATCGCAATGGCGTGTCAGACGCCAGTGACATCACATCCGGCACCAGCCAGGATGCCGACGAGAACGGGGTGCCCGACGAGTGCGAAGGTCCGGCGGACACGACGACACCGAGGCCCACTCAGGGACCATTCACATTCCCGGTGATTGTCCACTACGACGGTGTGGGAAGCTACACGTTTCCGAGGGAGGTGACCGTTCTCTACGCTCCTGGTGAAAAGGACACGCCGGGGCGGTATGTTCTTGCGACGCCCGATTGTCTGAATTGCGATCAACTCCTGGCGGGCAGTTTTGTGGACGGTGAGCGGTTCGCCCGCCGGATTGGGACGGCCGCGTTCTCGTTTGAGCATGACCTGCCGATGACCGGCGACTTCTCGTCGAGTCTTCAGGGCTACACGGAAGTCGGGGCGGACGACCGCTTGAACCCGTTCCGGCACATCTATCACTCGCATCACAACGGCGACCAGCCGGGTGAAGTGGTCGGAGTGAGCAGGAGGTTTGCGTTCGACTTCACGTGCCCGCCACCCGCGGGGCAGTCGACGCCTCCGAGTCTCGGCGACACGCTGTTGATGGGTTGCTACACCGAGACGCTTGGTGGGGTGACGGTCGGCGAACCGCCGGGTGAGACGGTGCCCGGTCTGCACAAGCGCGATATCAACGTCAGCGGTCGATTTGAGCTCCGCCGGGTATCGAACATCTCAATACTCAACGATGGGCAGGGAGGAGGTGTGCGATGAACGGAACCACATACAATAACATGACATCACGGTTCTTGGGGCGTTTCGCGCGAATGTCGATTGCGACAGTGGCCTTCGGGGCGATGCCCCTTGCGGCGACGGGGCAGGTAGTTATCTACGTTGATGACAGTGCCGCCGGTGCCGACAACGGATCGAGTTGGACTGACGCATTTGTGTACTTGCAGGATGCGCTGGTGGCGGTTGCCGCCGGTGACGAGATCCGCGTCGCCCAGGGCACGTATCATCCCGACGATGGGGCGACCCAAGTCCCGGGTGACACGTGGGCATCGTTCGTTCTCGTCGATGGTGTCGCGCTGCTTGGAGGTTTCGCCGGCGTCGGGGAGCCCGCCCCTGATGCACGCGACGTTGAAGCGTACGAGACGATCCTCAGCGGCGACCTAGCCGACAACGACGGTCCCGACTTCGCAAACAACGGGGAAAACAGCAGGCACGTGGTCACGGCGAACGGTGTCGGGGCGATGACCAGGCTCGATGGCGTCACAGTCAGCGGCGGGCGTGCGCAAGGTGACATTGGCGCCGGCATTTACATCACCGGCGGGGGTCCAACGCTGGTGGACTGTGTCTTCACCAGCAACTTCGCGCACGACGGTGGCGCCGGCATGAGCATTTCCAGCGCGAGCCCAGCGCTTACGCGGTGCGCGTTCAACGGGAACTACGCAGCCGGGGCGAGCGGGGGCGGCTTGCTGATCTTCGATGGGAGCAGCCCGACACTGACCGACTGTTCGTTCATCGGAAACACGGCCGACGATTATGGTGGCGGGATCCAGAGCACATGGAACGACGGGGTCTCCACGCTGACCAACTGTAGGTTTGTCGGAAACCGGTCGGGCGACGACTTCAACGGCCAGGGTGGCGGCATTTCCATCGACGGCGGTACCGGCATGACGCTCATCAACTGCGTGTTCGATGGAAACACATCCGCATGGGGCGGCGGGATGGCCGCCGTCAACGTGTTCGATGTACTCTCGACGCTCATCAATTGCACGTTCGTAGGAAACCATGCGGAAGGTCAGTGGGGCACGGGGGGCGGACTCGGCCACGGCGAGGGTGGTTCGGATCTGATCAACTGCACCTTCTCTGAGAACTCGGCCAGTTACAAGGGTGGGGCGGTGGGCGGTTTTGGCTTCGGGAACATGACCAACTGCATCTTCAGGGGGAACACGGCACCCAACGCGCCGGAAATCGACGGGCCGGGGAACTACAACGTGAATTACAGTTCTTCCGGTGTCGTTGTTTATCCCGGAACGGGCAACATCTGGGCCGACCCGCTGTTTGCCGACGCGGACGGGCGGCTCGGGGTCGGCTCGCCGTGCATCGACGCGGGGAGCAATGCGGGCGTCCCGGTCGACGTAACGACCGACGGCGACGGATGGCCACGCTTCAGGGACGATCCTGACAGCCCCGACTGTCCGCAGGCTCCGGGCACGTGCGGCACGCCACCCATCGTCGACATGGGAGCGTTGGAGTACTTCACCGAGTGCAACGACAATAACGTCCCGGACGAGTTTGATCCCGACGGCGACGGTGACGGTGTGCCCGACGACTGCGACAATTGCCCCTACACGTACAACCCCGGACAAGAGGATGAAGACAAAGACGGCACCGGCGACGCTTGCCAGCAGTCGGTGTACATGGGGGAGGAACTGGTTCCCCCTGACGCGGTCCCATTCACGATTGACCCGAGTAAGACCCTGGTGAGCCCATCGGGACTGGCGTTTCGGCATGCGATGGGCACGCCGGACCCGTTCGACGACAGGTGGTTCGGCTACGACGGCGGCAGCGTCACACTGACGTGGCAGGACGCGGGCGAAACCGAGTCGTTGCCGATGACGTACGACATTCAGGCCGGAGCGAACCCCGATCTGGACGATCCCGCGAGCGCTCATGTCAACGCGGTGAACTATTTTCCGAACTTCCCGGAAGGGGACGTGTGGATCGACTCGAATTTCGCGATAACGTTCCACTGGAATTCGGTCATCGAGTTGAACTGCCCAGCCGGGAACCCCGATCTTGACGACATCAGAATCAAGGGCGACCACATCGTCTTCGACGAGGACTGCATCAACTCCGGCAATTCCGGCGACCCGAGACGCATTCTGCTGCGATACGACGAGTATGACAACGGTCCGCTGGTGGGCTTCGAGGTGCTGACCATCGTCAATCACACGCCGAGCGACGTTGTCGTCCCCATCGGAAGACGTCTGGTCAAGCCCGCAGGCGCCGACGATTCGCGGGCGAAGCTCCTGGCGAACGACTCCGACGGCGGCGGCGACGCGGCCTGGCAGCGGAGTATGGAGACCACGGACATCTATCCGTTCCGGGACCAGACAACGACATTCGCCAATCTCCAAGTTGCGTGGTTCCAAAGGAGCACGGTGTCGCCGTTTGGATCGGGCGGTGCGCCCCTGGCACTGACGATCTGGCCCGCAGGCATCACGCGACACATGACCCGTTGGCCGAGTCCGCCGGACGACGCGCCCGCGCAGATTCACATCGTCGACGGCACGATCGCTCTGGCGCTGGTCGATCTTCATGTCGGCGACCTCTATACCGACGTCACGATCATGAACCAGCGGCCGTTCGACTCCGGTCCGACGCCTGGAGCGGTGATTGACAATGGGTACTTCACCGCACTCAACCCGGGGTACACGGTCTTGAAATTCGAAGGTCCCGGCGACGACAACCTGACGTTCGAGGTAGTCGCGTCCTACGATCGCCTGGATGTGACCACGCTGCTTCACGACGATGGTGGACCGAATCACATCTACGGAGGAAGCGACGACCTCGTACCGGTGGGCGATCCCGTCGCCCCGCCTGACCCGCACGACGGTGAGACTCCTGGGTATCCGGACGGGTTCGTCTATCAAGGTCAGCCTTACGCGCCGTGCGTCTACGACGCAGCCTATCCCGGCTGCGACCTCGCCGACTACACGGGTCAGATCATCCCCGTCAACGCTTCCAATCTCGGCGGAGTGCCGGGACATGGCACTATCGAAGTGTGGTACTTCTTGCACAGCCGCGACGTGGTGGGCGGCGATTTCGCCGGTGGGATCAGTTGGCCACGCTTCGTGCGGACGTACGAAGTGGTTTGGCCGGACGATCCGAGGCTATCCGATCCGGTCGAACCGAAGCGCATCGTCATCGCGTGCGGACTGGGAATGGGTCCGGACGGCATCGGCTGCGGCGACTATGGATCGACCGCGCGGATCTACTCCGCCGGATCGCGCCTCGACGATGCATCGATTCAGGACAGCATGATCGGGTGGAACCCGAACGACGAACACGCGCGTATTCTCGGAGTCGCGGGCGACTGGCGCGCGTACGCCCAGCGCAACGACTCTGCGTGGGGCGCCGACACGGGGTATCCGCACGTCCTCGTTCAGTACTGGGACGACTTCAACGACGCATGGGACATGGACGTTCTCGACATCGTCGCCGAGGACGCGACGTTCACCTTCGAGCGCGAGGTGTTCCCGTCGGTCGATCCCGAGTGTGCATTTGGCGGTGAAACCGTGTGGGCGGGGTTGAAGCTCTTCCCGCCACTCTTCCCGATCAACTTCGGGGTGTCGGCCACGCTGTGCGGGGGGCTCTTCGACATCGACCCTTCCGGCGACGGCGTGTGGACCGATCGCAATGGTGAGGTGTGGACCATCGCCGCGCAAGAACCGGCGACCGATCCCGGCGGCATCATTTTGACGACGGAGTACTGGGAGGGAGCCGATCCTCAGTGCAACCCGTGGCTTGATGATGGCGCCGGAGTTCCGACGCCTCTGGTGTACTACCCCACTTGGCCGGAGTTGTGCGGCGACCCGCCGGAGCCTCCGTGTGCGATGGACTTCGCCATCGGACGTACACTCGATCACCTCGCTTCCGCATGCACGCTGGACGAGCTCTGGGACGGCGACGGTGTCAACACCCGACTCATCGACCCGAACCGAATTGTCGGCGTCGACTACGCGGCGCTGGTTCCCGATTTCGGCAGCGCCGCGCCACACATGGCCGGCGGCAAGGTCGGCGATCTACTGATGGACGATCGGATCTGGTACGAGGTCGCGGAACTCCAACTGAGATATTCCGGCATCATGAGTGACCGCGACTGCGCGTTCCTGACGACGGGCCTCCTGGGCGATCCCGTGCCGCCGCCCTTCGCCGACTACGTGACGGCCGTCGGTGAATTGCGCGATGCGTCTCGCGAGCAACTCGATCCGGGATTCGATCCCGGGATGCTCGCTACCCCGCACGTCACGCTGGCCGATCCCAGCGCGCAACCCGGTCACTTGACGCTCGGGTTGAACGACGGCCAGTTCTGCGTCGAGCCGGTTGATGTTCAGGTATGGTACGCTTCCTGTCCGCCATTCAAGCCGCCGGTTACGGCGTACGTGACGGCTTGTCCGTTCGGCGAGACCGTGATCGTGCAGGTCGACCTCGATGCGGGCGGGCACCCCGAGCTGTTATCCTATCAATGGCAGCACCGACTGATCGGCGAAGACTGGCAGGATTGGCCGATCAGTCCGGGCGACGAGATCGGTCTGCGCGAAATCGAGTTGAGCGGGTCCGACGCGTTAGTCGACCGCCAGTTTCGCGTTCGGTACCGCGGCTACGGCGGGTGCGGTTGTGCATCGGAGGCGGAGTGCGTGCCCGCCGGTGTGACCGAGGATTGGCCTTCCGATTGGCCGTCGTACGACACCGGTACGCAGATCAGCGAATGGTCCATCACCGAGAACGTGCAGGGATGGCTCAAGCGTCTGACCAACGGACTGAACGCGTTCGACTCTCGCATTACCGATTTTCACGACATCGAGGGTTTGGATTACACCTACGTGGACATGATCGAGCAGGCGGGACGACCGTTTGACGGTATGGCGATTCTCAGTTGCGATCCCGACAATCTCCAGTCGATCGGTCTGATCGAGGCGTACGAAACCGCGTCCAACAGAGTGAAGGGGTTCACGATTGTTCAGCGGCCGGCCCATACGGCTGAGAACCTGGCGATACAGTTCATCAGCGCGCGGATCGCGGATCTGTATTTGATGTTGGCAAACGAGGCTTACTCGGACTCGGCCGATCCGACCATCGGCGTGGATGACTTCGACGGCGATCCTGCATCGAGCATGTACGCGTTTGAAGGTCTGGTCGCGGGCATGCTGGAGGAAGAGCTCGCCCACTTACGCGGTGTGGACCCGCCGATCGAGGACTGGGCGTATCCTCGCTACAACCGGCTCCGTTGGAACATAGGCCTCGAACCGCGCGGTGAAGCGGCGTACGTCGGGACGTACAACATCACCGACAAGGACGGCGACGGGTTCCTCACGACGACCGACGCCGCGATCATGTTCCCGCAAGGACACGGTGACGCGTGGGGTCACTACATGACGGCGATGAAGACGTATTACAGGCTTCTGCGTCATGACAACTTCGAGTGGATCACGTCGACGGAGTTCATCGACAACACGCCGGTGACCTATCAGTATGAGCGGCGTTTCGCGGAGGTCGCGGCGGCGAAGGCCCGCGCTGGCGCCGAGATCGTTGATCTCACGTTCCGGCAACGATACGACGCCGACCCGACCAGCGATCCGGGGTTCCCCGACAGCGACCCCGACCGGGCGTGGGGTCTCTCCGAATGGGCTCAGCGTGCAGGACAGGCGGCGTACTTCGACTGGGTCATGGCCAACGCGTTGTTGGATGATGACGATTCCGAGCATGAGGGAATAGAGCGTGTTGACCGAACGTCGATGAACGAGCTTCAGGAGATTGCGAGCGGCTTCGTCAAAATCCAGTCGGCTCTGGACAACGCGGGCAGCGGTCTCAATCCGCTTGGTCTTGCGACCAACGTGGTTCCATTCGGCATCGACGCCGGATTGCTCTCAGACGGAGTGTCGCATTACGAGCAGGTCCGCTGCTGGGCACTGCAGCAGTTGCAGAATACGAAGACATTGTTCGATCATGCGAATGATAACATCCGCCGGTTGCGTCGAAATGAGGACGAACTCGAGGACTTCGTCGGTACGATCGGTGAAGAGAACCAGGACTTCAATGCCCGACTGATCGAGATCTTTGGCCGGCCTTACACCGAGGACATTCAGGGGCAGGAGTGTCCGGCTTGTCCGCCCGGGGCGTATCCGCCCGGATACTCAGGCCCGGACATCTTCCATTTCGACTACGCCGACCTGTCGCAGTTGCTCGCCGAGACCGATTTCCTCACGGATTCGTTCACCACGTCGTACACGTCGACGTTTACTGACTACTCGGGTGTACTCTGCTTCTCGGGCGTGGCCTGCGCCGAGCAGACATTTGCCGTACCGGTCACGGTTTCGACGATCGGACTGGGACTGATCAAGCCGTTGGTCTACGGTAATCGTCCGGAACCGGGTGAGGCGCAGCTCGCCAAATCGCAATGGGTGCAGGCGATCGGAGAGTTGCAGCAGGCCATCAATCGATACCAGCTTCACTTGGCGCAGATCGAGGCCGAGGTTCAAGCCTGGGAGAATCTCACCGACCTTCACTCGGACATTCTATGGTTCCGGGTCGGGTATCAGACAGAAGAGATCGGGTGGCACACCGTTATCGAACTCGCCCACAACGCCGCCAACGGGTTCAACATTGCGGCCGAACTCGCCTGGAACGGCGCTGATGCGATCGCCGAAGCTTTCCCCACGGCGGTGGGAATCTCCACCGACGGCGCCGCGCCGGCCAGGAGTTTCGCGAAGCTGGGTGGCGTTGTGATCCAGGGCGTTGCTTTGATCTCGGCCGCGGTGATGGAGGGCTTCGAGATCGGCGCGGAACAT
>JAJDDR010000527.1 GCA_029260255.1 Phycisphaerae bacterium | reverse complement strand
CAGCCCGGCCAGATTGTTCAGGCTGGTCGCTACGCTGGGATGATTGGGACCGAGGGCTTTCTCACTCATCGCCAGCGACCGCTTGCACAGCAGCTCGGCTTGGTCGTACTTGCCCTGAGCTTGGTACAGCCCGGCCAGATTGCTCAGACTGATCGCTATGTTGGGATGATCGGGATCGACGATCTTCTCATCGATCGCCAGCGCCCGCTTGTACAGCGTTTCAGCCTGGTCGTACTTGCCCTGCGCTTTGTACAGTATGGCCAGATTGTTCAGGCTGGTCCCCAGGCGGTTGTCAGATGGGCCGAACGACTCGGCTTCTTTGAGAGCAAGTACAAACATCCTTTCGGCCTTGGTGTACTGGCCGGCATCGTACGCTTGTCCACCAGCTCGGTTGTACGTGTTCCAGTTTGTGTCCTGTCCAAGCGCCCGCGGAGACAAGGCCACGCACCACAGGAGCACGGAAAGAATCCGGAGCCCCCGGCTAATCGATCGTTCGCTGCGGATCATCAGATCGTCCCCCTTTCTTCCTTTCTTCAACGGGCATCATAAACGGGCATCATACCACGTCGTGGACATTGTTCCACGGACTGGCGGCCTACCCGCCGGGCCGTGTCCCTACTGCAAGCCGCATTCCAGCCGGATTTCGGGCGTTGCCTACAGCGAAACCGCGCCGGTTGACAATCCGCTCCTCTCCGGCCGGACATGCAGCAGGCTTCATGGAGTTCTTGGGGCGTACCTACCCTCAAGATGCCCCTCCTACTCTGACACGCGTATGTTTTCGGAAAGCTCACCAGCGCGAAGGAAGATTGATGGGTGATGCGATCTGCTGGTGGGAGCGGCCAGCGACGGCGAGGGTCTCGCGGACCTACGAGTGCCACGATGAGACCCGTGCTCACCCTCAACCCAGCGGTTACGGAAAGCTCACCACGCAGCCAGTACTGGAACAGGTTTAGGGCTGCCAGGCGGCGGAGGGATTCGTGGCAATGAACAGCCTTCGCGAACATGCAAGCGGAGCGACCGATGTTTGCCGGTTTATCGCCCTCCATCAGAGAGTCCGGTGGAACCATATGCAAGGCACCGGGCTTCGCGAGTTGGCGCGTGTCTGGTACCGAGTTCACGACACCCAGCCGCGACATCGTGACAAACTGGGCGAGGAGGATGGACCGGCCACAGGCGAGTCTCACGCCTCACGCGTGCCTTGAACCGAGCGGTGCAGAGACGTTGGGCCCGGGGCATCCCTACTTCGGCACGCGTAAGCTCGCCGTAAGTTCACGAATCCATAAATGATGGGTGACGGGATCTGCTGATGATAATATTATGATGATGAGATGCGTGGAGCGGCCGACCTTTGGACCGCTGCACGACTGAGAAAAGGGAAAATCAAAATGACACATCATTTTGTACGCATTCTCGTTTGCGTTGTCGCCGCCGGTTGCGCCTTGGCGGGCCTCGGTTGTCCGTTCGCGGCGCCAATCGATGGCGGTGCGTCCGACACGCGGCCTGCGCCTCCGGCGGTGGAGGCCGTGCCGGCAGATGGTGCTTGCTGCAGGCCGGACGGCGGGTGTGAACTGATGGGTTCGATTGAATGTGAGGATGGGGGCGGGCGGTATCAGGAAGATGGCACGCGCTGCGCAACGGTCGTGTGCGCGGTCGACGATGAGGTCGGAGCATGCTGCATCGCGGAAGAAGGGTGCTCGCAACTCTCGTCGGCTGAGTGCGCAAACGCGAACGGGCAGTACGGCGGCGATGGTAGCGATTGCCTCACGATCGCGTGCGGGGGGTCGGAGGCAGTGGGCGCTTGCTGCCTTGCTCACGGCTGTGTGAGTGATCGCACGGAGGAGGAGTGCGGAATTGACGGTGGCACCTACCGAGGCGACGACTCGCGATGCACTGACCCTGACGTGGCGTGCTTGGCCGAGGAGGAGAACGAGGTTCACGCGGACCTTGAGGCACTCAATGATGAAGTGGACTTTGGCAACCTGACCGCGGGTACTGAGGTTGTTCTCAAGGCACCAGACTTCACCACAATTTCCCCTGCCCGGCTCAATGAAGGTTGCGTTTGCTCATGGAGTGTCAACGGTAATGGGACGTTTGCCCCCGAGTCAGGCAGCCAAGCTTGCACGACGCTCTACACTCCGGCAACCGATGACACGATGCTTCGGGTGGACGTGACGTGCGGCGGCGAAACGCGAGCCGCCCTGCAGGAAGTTGCTGTCGTTGCTGCAACGGCGAGTATCATCGACGACGATGATAGCAACGACGACGTAGGCGGTGGTGACCCCTGTGCCGGCGTCATCTGCAGCGATGGCAACCCGTGCACTGCAGATGCATGTATCGGCGGCGGTTGTGTCTTTGTCCCTCTAGCCGACGACACAAGCTGTAGCGATGGCAACGAGTGTACCACCGACGACCGGTGCGCAGCCGGTGCCTGCAGTGGGGAGGCCGTGCCTGACGGTGTCGAGTGTTTGCAGAACGCCCTGTTCTGTGACGGCGTTGAAGTCTGCATGGGTGGGTTCTGCGAGTCACTCGGAACACCATGTGGACTCCTTAGCTGTAACGAGACCCTCGATCGGTGCGAGGAGTGTGTCGATGCTTCGGATTGCCCGGACGACGACGGTAACGAATGTACGGACGCGCCGGTATGCGACACGCTGGGCGATACGAGTGTCTGCGTATATGCTGCGCTTGATGCCACGACCACTTGTGACGACGGTGATCCCTGCAGCGCTGACGATCACTGCGACGGCGAGGGAAACTGTCTTGCCGGCGGGCCGGTCGACTGCACGGGGCTGGACGACGAGTGCAGTGTCGGAGTGTGTAATCCCACGTCCGGCGATTGCGAAGCCCAGCCGGCGAACGCAGGTGACCCGTGTGGCGACAATGTCGACACCGATTGCACCGATCCCGACACATGCGATGAGGCGGGGATTTGTCAACCGAATCATGCGGCGGTGGGAGCATCGTGCGGCAGCCCGAACAACTCTCTCTGTGACGATCCCGACACGTGCAGCGGGAACGGCAATTGTCAGAACAACCAAGCTGCCGACGGAGAGCCCTGTCCCGACAGCGTGATTTGCAACGGGATGGAGACGTGCGTGGGCGGCATGTGCCAACCCGGCACACCCGATGACGCGTTGTGCGACAATGGCCTGTTCTGCGACGGCGCTGAGACATGCGATGCCGTGCTGGATTGCCAAGCCGGAGACCCACCGGTGCTGGATGATGATATCGCCTGCACCGTGGATACCTGTGACGAAGACAACGACGTGGTCGTTCATACGCCAAACGACGCGCTGTGCGACAATGGCCTGTTTTGCGACGGTGTTGAGACATGTGATGCCGTGCTCGATTGCCAGGCCGGGACAGCGATCGATTGCGACGACGGGCTCTTTTGCAATGGTCCTGAGTCGTGTGTCAATGATACGTGTCACCAGGGAGCCCCACCGTGTGTCGCGGGCGAGACTTGTAATGAAGACGGTGACTCGTGTGACTTCGCACCCACGGTTGCCGCAACGGCGTTTCTGCGGTTGATTCAGGATCAGTACCATGGCACTTGGTTGGATGTGTATACGGATGCGGCCTCAGCCGGGAACCACTTCGTTCATCCAGCCATGATGCTGGGTGGGGTGACTCCGGAGGAACTCCCCATCAACGATGCCTGGACCGACCAGCCCCACCGCGGGGGCATGTGCATCATGTACGGTTTTCTGGGGCGTGGGACGGATTGGGGCGGCTTCTACCGCATGAACGGCATGTTGCGCGGGGACGACGTCAGCCCACTGCCCAATTGGGGAACAGAGCCGAACGCGGGCCTGAACCTCACCGGAGCCACCGAATTGGTGTTCTGGGTCCGCGGCGATCGGGGCGGGGAAAAGATCGAGTTCTTCGCATTCGGCGTCGGACGCGATCCCGTCACTGGCCTGCCCTTGCCTGGGGCGTCCTACCCAGGTTCGTCGCCCAAACGGTCCATCGGGTACATAACGCTGACAACGGCATGGCAAGAGGTCACCATTCCGTTGGACGGTGCGGACTTGGGCTACGTACTTGGAGGCTGGGGCTGGGTGACCAATGCTCAGCATAACGACAATCAGGATGTGGTCTTCTATGTGGATGACGTCCGCTACAAACTGGCTCGGCCGGCGACGGTTCGGCTACTGCAGAGTTTCGTACCGCGAGATGAGGATTTGGGATCGGCAACCCTGCTACGGAACTTGGCTACGACGTATGACAACGCGCTAGCCATCACGGCTCTGGCGGCAATGGATGATTTAGACAACGCCGGGAAGATCGCCGACGCGCTCGTTTACGCGCAACAACATGATCGGTGGTTTAATGACGGCCGAGTGCGCAGCGGATACCAGGCGGGCGACTTGATCCTGCCGCCGGGCTGGGAGCCGCACGGCCGGGTGGGCACCGTCCGCATCCCAGGCTGGTGGGGTTCGGAAGACGAGGGGCCGGCAAGCTGGCACGAGGACGGTGGATTCGTCGGTTCCAAGACCGGGGACATGGCCTGGGCCATCATCGGTTTGCTCAACTACCGAGAGGCGGCCGGGCTGTCCGGCACTGATGAATACCTCCAGTCAGCATTGACGTTGGGCCAGTGGATCGAGGCCCATTGTCGCAGTTCGATCGGCCCTGGGGGGTATACGGGAGGATTCGACGGCTGGGAGCCTGATCAGGGGCAACTCACCTGGAAGTCGACGGAACACAACTTGGACGTTTATGTCGCCTTCAGTCGACTTCACCAGATTACGGGTGATCAGGCTTGGCTCGACGGAGCGCAGGGCGCCCGCGGATTTGTCGAAGCGATGTGGAATGACGCGGACGGGCATTTCTGGACCGGTACCACAGAAGACGGCGTAACCATCAACCAGACGGTGATCCCGCTTGACGTGCAGGCCTGGAGCGTTCTGGCATTCGAGGGCGCAGCGCCGAATGAGAGAGCGATGGACTGGGCGGTGAATCACTGTGCCCTCGAGAACAACGGTTACCAAGGTTTTGATTACGACACCGATCTCGACGGCGTCTGGTTTGAGGGGACGGCGCACATGGCGCTGGCCTACAAGGTTCTGGGCCAAGTCCCCGAGGCGTCGTTCTATCTCCAAGAGCTGCGCCGTGCACAACGCGAGGACACGTACGGAGATGGCCTGGGGCTGGTGGCTACGAGCAAAGAGAATCTGACCACCGGCTTTGGTACGACCTATGTCCGGCGTCTGCACGTGGGGGCCACGTGCTGGCTCGTGTTCGCCGAGCTCAACTACAACCCGTACTGGCCTGGGCCGTAGCGAAGATGGTTGACCTGCCCCCCGGGTACTACCGCCGCAGCGCCCGCGAGTTGGGTGTGCACCGGGAGACGGTGGCTCGGTGCGTCAAGGGTGTCCTTCCGGCAAGGGTGTATGACGCGATTTGACCGGGCCGGTATCGTCGGCCATCGACCGATGGTGGTCGGGAGGACGGCTGATGAAATCCATGAAGAGGCAGGCGATTCCTGCCCGGCTTGAGGCGGGGCGGCGAC